>MWEM01000029.1 GCA_002071085.1 Thermotogota bacterium ADurb.Bin062
GCACGGAGGAGAGATTCTTGGGAACGCCAAACTCTAGTTCCGCATAATTTCCGGGGACGCCAACTTTCAAGTAGGCAAGTTTTTCGGGGGGCGTAAAAACCGCTTACCCCGCGATAACCCCACACGGTCATCGCGGCCTAAGCGCCCTTTCTTTTCGCGACGGCGCGATACGCGTTTGAGAAGGAGAAAGAGCAGATCGCGAGACTTCGTGGGGTTCCGAAGTCAGCCCGCTGGTTACCCCGCGATTAACCTCCTGTTATGTCACCCTATAACTTAACGCACACGTCGATGGGATGTGAGATAGGTATAGGAGACGGCCCCGATTGCGCCGTGGGGAGAAGCTCGACCGCACGCGTTGCGACGACGTCCACTCCGGTTCCGAGCAAGTCTCGGATGAGGACCTGCCCAATGCGGATCGGCGCGTGGAGCCTGATGTTTTTCAATTCCTGTATCATCTTCCCAATCAATCCTTTCGGAATCGGCGCGCTGGTTTTTACCGAAACCAAGGGACTCAGACCGCCTTCTACCAGAACGTTCGAGGTGACAACCCTTTGCGGATTCAAGACCTCGGCTTTGGCGTAGACGACCCCTTTCTCGCAGCGGTTGCCGGTCACTGTCACGGTATCGGCGCTAACCTCCGCTTCTAAGTCACAGCCCAACGGGCAAGATATGCAAGTCAACCCTCTCTTCTCCATTATGGCACCTCCTTAATGGAGACTTCTATTTTCGTCAATCCTAATTGTTTCAACTTTCCAAAATGCTTCACGGTGAACGGGATATCGACCATCTCGCTCGGTTTGATTCCCAACCGGACCGTTTCGAAGATTCCGGGTCCAATCGAGACGCGGGCTTTCTTCATCGTTTTTTTGGAACGGAAATAGATCGTGAAGGGCTGCCCTTCCACACAGCAGAACGACGGAATCAGTGTGCCGATCTGCTCGCTCCTCGCCAAGGGAATGCGCTTTTCCGGAAGAAACCCGTCACGAACCATCCTCGCGGCGCTTTGACCGGCGATCTTGCCGTCCAATGTCACGAAATCGACCAAATCGTAGATGGCGACATTGTTTCCGGCAGCGAAAATCCAGAGGTGCGTCGTTCTCATAAACGAGTCCACCTTCACCCCACGGTTGACGGGTTCGGTTTCGACAAAGGATTCGATCAGTTCGTTCTGCGGAAGGAGGCCGACCGATAGGATCAAGGTGTCGCAATCGACCCTTTCCTCCGTGCCCGGAATGCGCTGCAGCGTCACCGGATCGAATTTGGCGAGCGTAATCCCTTCCAAACGTTCGCGGCCCCGGACTTCCACCACGCTGGTCGACAAACGCAAGGGGATGTCGAAGTCGTCCAGGCATTGGGCGATGTTTCGGGCTAGTCCTCCCGGATGCGGCATCAATTCGGCAACACCGAGCACCTTCATCCCCTCGAGCGTCAATCTGCGGGCCATGATGAGACCGATGTCCCCTGACCCCAAGATAAACGCGCGATCGCCGGGCAGCCGGTTGTAGAGGTTGACGAACCGTTGCGCGACTCCGGCGGTATAGATGCCCGCCGGCCTCGTTCCCGGAATCCGCAGACTGCTAAAGGGCCGTTCGCGCGCCCCGGTCGTCATAATCAACGCCCTGGGCCGGTAGACGACGCATCCGCCCTTCCCCATCGTCACCACCTCCCGACGTTTCGGGTCGATGTTGACGACGAAGAGATCGGGTTGAATTTCCACCCCTTTTTGATGGATCTGGGATTTGAATAGCTGCGCGTACTCGGGACCGGTTAATTCCTCTTTGAACACGTGGAGGCCGAACCCGTTGTGTATGCACTGATTCAAGACGCCGCCGATACTCTCCTCCCTTTCCACGAGGATCGTTCGGCAGCCCCGCTCGACGCATTCCACAGCGGCCGCCATTCCAGATGCCCCTCCACCGATCACGAGCGTGTCCGTGATGACCTCTCTCATTCTCTCACCCTCCCCCGGAGGAGTTCGGTTCTGCCCGAACGCATCTTGACTTCTCCTAGAGAACGCCCCGACTCCCTTGCCAGGATCTCCGCGATCTTAGCCAGACAAAACCCGCCCTGGCAACGCCCGAAAGAAGCCCGTGTCCGGAATTTAACCCCGTCGACGGTCGTCGCGCCCCTTCTTACCGCGTCTCGAATATCACCTTCGGTAACCTTGTTGCACACGCAAGCGATCTTTCCGTAAAGCGGGTCGGTTTCTATCTTCTTTTCCCATTCCTCTAAAGGCAAATTGCTGACGTTGACGAAAGGCGGATTCACCGGCGTGAATCGGTCATTGCTCTCCAAGGAGTACCCGCATTCCCGACGGAGCACTTCTTCCACCACGTGTTCGGCGACCGCCGGTGCGGCCGTAAGCCCGGGGGAACGCATCGCCGCCGCTTGAATGAACCCTTCGACCTCGGTCTTTCCGATGGCAAAATCCTTTTGCGGACTTTCGGGCCTTAAGCCCGCAAACGTCTTCACCGTCCACTGTGGGTCGAGCGTCGGGACCAACTTCCGCGCGGAATAGAGAACTTCGGACAACCCTTCTCGAGTCGTGCTCGTCTCTTCTCGCGCCTCTTTTGGCAGATCGGTCGCGGTCGGGCCGAGCAGCAATCCCCCGTCCACGGTAGGCAAAACCAGTATGCCTTTCGAAACGGAGGACGGGATGGGGAAGAGGATGGACCTGACGAGCGGCGGATCGAACTTATCGAACAATAAATACTCCCCCTTTCTCGGGTGCAAGGGCGGGCAATAGGCTCCGGCCAGCGTCGAGAGCTCCTCGGCCCAGAGCCCGGACGCGTTGATGACGATATCGATCGGGTATTCACCCCGAACCGTCTTCAGCGCGACGACCCGGCGTCCTCTCGACCCTTCGGCGGTGACTAACCCAGTTACCGCTTCTGAAAGGTGCAGACGCGCGCCATTTTTGACCGCATTTTCGACGGCGCCGATCGCCACCATCCAGGGTTCGGTGATGCCGGCGGACGGACACCAAAAGCCGCCGAGGACGGTGTCGGCGATGTGGGGTTCCAGGTCCCTCACCTTCTGCGCCGGAAGGATGGCGCAACCGCTCAACCCGTTATCAAGGGCTTGCGCTTTCAACGTCTCCAGATAGGGGAAATCCTCGGGTGCCTGCACCAATACGAACGAACCGATGCGTTTCAGTTCAAAACCGAGTTCTTCGGAAAGCGAGGAATACATCGCGTTTCCTTTGGCGCAAAATCGCGCGCGAACGCTTCCAGGGGGGTCGTCATATCCCCCGTGTATCACGGCCGAGTTCGCCTTCGTGATTCCCCACCCGACGTCTTCTTCTTTTTCAAATATATGCACTTCACACCGGTACCGGGTCAGGCACCGCGCTATTAAAGACCCGACGACACCCGCCCCGATCACTGCGACCCTCAATAATTCGCGCATCATTCCTCCAATAGAAAAGCGCCCCGGCACCCTCGAACCGGATACGAGGGATCAACCTGCGGGCGCTCTCTCTTTCTCTGCCCTAACTATTCAGTTCTTCTCTATTCCTCGCCTTAACCGCGAGGGCCTGCTTAAAACCGTGTCAGTCTCTTGTGAAGGGTACTAAAGCCATTTGACGGGCGCGCTTGATCGCGTCTTTGATAAAACGCTGATGTTTGGCGCAGTTTCCGTTGATTCTCTTCGGAAGGATCTTCCCTTTATCGCTTATATATTCTTTCAGGAAGTTGACCTCTTTATAGTCGACGAAGTCCATTTTTTTAACGCACAGTTGGCATTTTTTTACTTTTCTTCTTCGGAATTTTTTATTCTTCGCGTCCCCACTTCTGGAACCGCCTCTGGTTACCTTACCCATAACCCTTTTCCTCCTTTAGAATGGTATTTCG
The DNA here is from genome assembly GCA_002071085.1 of Thermotogota bacterium ADurb.Bin062. GTDB lineage: Bacteria > Thermotogota > Thermotogae > MWEM01 > MWEM01 > MWEM01. The sequence continues at coordinate 3,852 of MWEM01000029.1, forward strand.
TCGTCGTTGCTCGGGCCGTCTTCGTTTACTGAAGGCGTGAGCGTCGTTTCACTCAGTTCTTCGTTCATCGGATTTGGAGGGAACGCTTCCTCCGGAGTCTCCTCCGCCCGTGGCTGCCTATAGGGCTCCCTCTGAGTGGCCCCTTTGGTTTCCATAAACCGAAGGGTATCCGCGATCACATCGGTAAAGGTCCTGTTCGTGCCGTCTTGGGCTTGATACTTATTGACGTTCAAACGACCCTCGACCAAAATCAGGCGCCCCTTGGAGAGGTAATTCGCGGCAAAGTCGGCAGTTTTTCCGAATGCGGTGATCGGGATGAAGTCTGCTCCCGGCTCGGCTTGTGTGGCAGTGGGAATCCGATCGACCGCGATCGAGAATTTTACGATATGAGACCCCGATGTGGTGTACTTGCTTTCCGGATCACGCGTCAACCTCCCGACGAGCACAACCCGGTTATAACTGATACTCATGCCTGCGATTCTCCTTCCACTTCAAAGACGGGTTCAATGGTCTCTTCTTTCATTCCGGAAGACGAGCCATCGGAGACGGACATCTCTTCCACTGGATTGTCCCTCGTTTTAAGCCACTCTTTTCGCTCTTTCTTTTCCAGGTCTTCTCGCCGCACGATTTGCTTGCGGATCAATTCAGGCGTGACCTGGAAGAGAACATCGATCTCTTGCAGCTTCTCTCCGTTAGAACGGAACAAGACGACGGTGTAATCTCCTTCGGTGAGTTTCGTTTTGGGTAACTTGTAAGCCAGTTTTCGGATTCCCCATCGATCCACCTTCTCGATCGTACCGGCCGCCTTTTCGACGATCACTTTCTGGACCTTCTCCACCAGCGCGGCGCGACCCTCTTCATCGACTCGGGGATCCGCGATGAACATCAGTTCGTAAATTCTCACGTTAACCTCCTACGGGCATAAAAATGGTCTCGTTTCTGGAACGAGACAGGATGTCTGGAAGGCCAAGCCTTCCTTCCGCGGATTATATCATAAAACGGAGCAATTGCAACTGCAGGTCTGGTTCAAATTATGGGGTGCAATCAAGAAACAAGGACAGAATCGATCGCACGATTTTTAGCCTATGTAGTCATCGCGGCGTAAGCGCCCCTTCTTTTCGCGACGGCGCGATACGCTTTTGAGAAAGACATAAGGCGCATCGAGGGATCGTAAAAACCTCTTACCCCGCTATAACCCCACACGGTCATCGCGGCGTAAGCGCTTCTTCTTTCCGCGACGGCGCGATACGCTTTTGAGAAAGACATAAGGCGCATCGAGGGATCGTAAAAACCTCTTACCCCGCTATAACCCCACACAGTTATCGCGGCGTAAGCGCTTCTTCTTTTCGCGACGGCGCGATGCGCTTTCGCGCGGCCATCGCAGTGTAAGCGTTTAAGGGCTCTCGAGAGCTTACTGAAAAGCAATAAAATATGCCGAACTAAAGTTCGGCGTTCCCAATTTGGTGTACCCCGATATTATACCCACTCAACTGCAGGGAAATGAGAACCTCCTACGGTGTGGTAGAATCAAAACATTAAACAGACAAGTAAGGAGGAGAATAATGAGAATACTTAGTGGGAGTCGCCCGACGGGCCATCTTCATATCGGGAATTACGTCGGAGCGCTGCAAAATTGGGTAAAACTGCAGAACGAAGGACACGAGACTTGCTATTTTGTCGCTGATTGGCACGTCCTCACAACCGCTTACGATAAAACGGAGGAACTGGCGGAGCTCTCTAAAGAGCTCGTAAAAATTCTCGTCGCCGTGGGATTGGATCCGGATAAATCTATCCTTTTCGTGCAGTCCGCGATAAAGGAGCACGCGGAGCTGTGCTTACTCTTTTCTATGATCACCTCCGTGCAGCGATTAGAAAGAATTCCAACGTATAAAGAGGCCAAGGAGCAAGTTAAGGGGACGACCGATATCAATACCTCCGGCTTTCTCTTGTATCCTGTCCTCCAAGCCGCGGATATTTTGATGTATCTGGCCGACGGTGTGCCCGTAGGCGAGGACCAGTTGAGCCACATCGAACTGACGCGAGAGATCGCGAGGCGGTTTAACTTTATCTATAATTGCGAACTGTTCCCGGAACCGGCCTCCTTGCTTTCCAAGTTCCCAAAGCTGTTGGGGAGCGACGGGCGCAAGATGTCCAAAAGTTACGGTAACGTCATCCTCATCGACAACAACGAAAAACAGTTGACCGAACAGATCTTGCCGATGATCACCGATCCCGCCAGAAAGCGTAAAACCGACCCGGGGAATCCGGAAGTCTGTCCCGTATGGGATTACCACAAAGCCTTTGGAGTCACGCCGGAGCAAAGCGCGCTGATCGTCGACGGATGTACCCACGCGAAAATCGGATGTATCGAGTGTAAACGGATCTTGATCAAAAATATGGTTGCGATTTTCGCGCCGATATGGGAAAAGATCCGGTTGATCGACCAAAGCCCGGGGTACATCGAACAGATCATCTTTGACGGAAACGATAAGGCCCGCCGTATCGCCAAATCGACGATGGAAAAAGTCCGGGCCGCCGTCAACCTACTTTTCTAGTCACGTTCCGCGGCGATGTGTCCGGAAGAATTCACCTTTAAGATCGAGCAGTTCGAGGGGTCTTTAGACCTCTTGCTCTTTCTCGTGAAAAAACGCGAGATGGATATCCGAGACATACAGATCGCGGTGATCGCGGACGACTTCATCGCCTACCTGGACCGGCTTAAAAGCTTGGACTTTTCCGTCACCTCGGACTTCCTCGTGATGGCCTCGTCGCTGATGGAGTTAAAATCTAAAACGCTCTTAGCCCAAGACGAAGGGAACATCGAAGAGGCGGAGTCCGCGCGGAAGAAGTTGGTCCATCAGATAGAAGAGTACGAACGATTGAAGGACTTCACGGCCTTTTTGGAGATGAAAGAGGAAGAGGCGGCGAAGACCTTTCCGACGAGAGCGAAAAAAGAGAACGCGCAGCGCTTGCTGAACCGCGAAATCCCAAATCGGTTGTTCGATGTCTTCAAACAGGCCTACCAGGAGCTCAAACTACGGGAAAAGGTCTATCGTGTGAAAGGAGAAAAGTACTCCCTGTCCAAACGCGTCGAGCAGCTTCTTCTTTGGCTGTCGGAAGGCCAAACGCTATGGCTCGAAGAACTGTTCACCCAAGCCGAGGATCGAATCGATCTCATCGTCACGTTTTTGGCCGCGTTGGAGATCATCAAGCTGGAAAAAGGGATCTACTCGGAGGAGTCCGGAGCGGCCGTCTTAAAAAAGGCTTGACCGGCGGATTGCCAGGTAAAACATCGCTACCATACCGGCATACCGTTCCTTAGAAAAGTGCCCGAAAAAGCGACGTAAAGAGAGAGGCGCGGGTCGATCTTGGTTTTTTTGCGTGTGGGGATGTTAAAATCACAGTCAATTTATGCTATACTCAGTTGATTTCTTTGTTTTTTAGGAGGGACAACAAATGGCCGAAAATCCAAATCCCAAGCCCCGATACCCCATACAAACGATCATTGACAAGCTAGGGATAAAGGCGCCGTGTTACCATTATGGCGATACGATCGCCAAAATTCCCTATACCCTTTCAGAACAACGCCCAGCGAAGAGAGGAAAGCTGGTGCTCGTCACCGCGATCACCCCGACCGCCGCCGGAGAAGGAAAGACCACAACCGTCATCGGTCTGGGGCAAGCTATGAACCGCCTGAACAAAAAAGCGATCGTCACGTTGAGAGAACCTTCCTTAGGTCCCGTGTTTGGCTTGAAAGGCGGGGCGACGGGCGGTGGCCTGTCGCAGGTCTTGCCGATGGAAGAAATCAACCTCCATTTCACCGGTGATATCCACGCGGTGACGACGGCCCATAACCTGCTTTCTGCCATGATCGACGCGCATATTCACTTCAATAACGAAACGGAGTTACTCCCCGGCTCGATCTACTGGCCTCGAGTGATGGATATGAACGATCGGTCTCTTCGCCAGATCATCGTAGGGCTTGGAGGTTCCGGGAACGGCATACCGAGAGAAGACTCTTTTCGGATCACTGTCGCCTCTGAAGTGATGGCCATACTCTGCCTGTCGAAAAGTATCCAGGACCTGAAAGAGCGCCTCGGGAACATTACTATCGGGCGAAACAAAGACAAACGCTTCGTGAAGGCGAAAGAATTGGCCGCGGAGGGCGCGATGGCAGCCTTACTGAAACATGCCCTCAACCCGAACATCGTTCAAACGACCGATGGTTCGCCGGCGATCATCCACGGGGGCCCCTTCGCCAACATCGCGCACGGCACCAACTCCATCGTGGCCACCAATACGTCGCTCAACTTTGGCGAGTACGCGCTCGTCGAATCTGGATTCGCCGCCGATTTGGGCGGCGAAAAGTTTTTGGATTTCGTCACGAAGGTCGGGGACTTCTGGCCGGATACCGTCGTTCTCGTCGCCTCGGTGAGAGCCCTGAAACTACACGGAGGCGCCTCCAAGAAAGAACTGGATCAAGAAGACTTGCCTGCCGTCCAGAAAGGAATCGAGAACCTCAAAGTACACCTCACGAATTTACGGAAATTCCGTGTTCCGGTCGTCGTTGCGCTCAACCATTTCTATAAAGACCACCCTAGCGAAATCAACTGGGTTATGGAAGAATGCGCAAAAATGGGCGCGGAGATTGCCCTGAGCGATGTGTATGGGAAAGGTGCCGAGGGAGGTTTAGACCTGGCGAGAAAGGTGGTCGACCTCTGCGAAAGAACTCCTAACCCGCAACGCATCTACTACTGGAACGAACCGATAAAAACCAAGATAGAGAGAGTGGCCAAAGAGATCTATCACGCCGGAAAGATCAACTACACCCTGGATGCGGAGAAAAAGATACGCGTCTTTTCTAAGGAGTTTGAATCTTTACCAATCATCATCGCCAAAACCCAATACTCGATCTCCGATGATCCGGAAAAACTCAACGCCCCGTCCGGTTACGAATTCACCGTCAAGGACCTTTCGCTCTCGACGGGCGCCGGCTTTATCGTCGTTTACGCCGGAGACATCATGGTGATGCCGGGACTACCTGCCGTACCCGCTGCGACAAAGATTGACGTGAATGAAAACGGGGAAATCACCGGGTTGTTTTAGTGTTTTATTAAAATAACGAGTTCGCCCTTCAGTCGAACACCATCGATGCAACGGGGGACGCCCCGGTTACCATCATAAAGCAAGCGTTTAGCGAATCGGAGCGGAACAGGCCGATACAGCTGGCCGCTTGGTGTGGGTCAAATTTTGAGGTTTAACCAAGAAACGAGGTCGGCATCGATCGCACGATTTTTAGTCAATGTAGTCATCGCGGCGTAAGCGCCTTTTCTTTCCGCGACGGCGCGATACGTATTTGTACGTGTCTTGAAAAACAGGGTTCACACGGAGGGCACAGAGAAAAGATTCTTGGGAACGCCGATATTATACCCGCCCGGTCGCTTGACCGAAAGTGGGAGATGTGTTATAATTCACGCGCATTGCGGAGAGATGGCCGAGTGGTCTAAGGCGCACGCCTGGAGAGCGTGTTACGCTAACCCCGTACGTGGGTTCAAATCCCACTCTCTCCGCCAATAAAAAAGCGCCCTTAGGGGCGCTTTTTTGGTAGCCTCGCATTATTAGCGCTTGAGTTCGTAGGCCTGCTGCAAGATCGCGTCGGCGGTCGTAACGGAGCGGGCGTTGAGCTGTAGCGCCCGTTGATAGATGATCAAGCGGGTCATCTCTTTGGCGGTTTCCACGTTCGAATACTCCAAGGCGTAAGGCTCGATCAGACCGGTTCCGCCATTTCCGGCTTCAAAGACACCGGTGAAGTTGTTCGCTTGGATTATGGGATCGAAATTGTAGGCCGTGCTGTACAGGGAAGAGATGGTTAGGGTTTCCGGTACGCGCATCTGGACAAGCGGTAAGACCGCGAGCGTAGCAGTTTTCTGATTCGAGTAGGTGCCGATGAGGTACCCGGATTTGTCGAACTCCAAACCCCGGAGACTCCCGGTGGCCCGCCCACCTTCTTGGAGTAGCTGCAAATCGTTTTGGACGCCACCCCCCGATAGGATATTGTGGAAATTGATCGCCATAGACTGCTCCGTTCCATCCAGAAGCGACCACTTCATATGCGTGGGCGTATCGGAGATCAACGCGCCGTCGCCTTTCATCAGCGAAAGGCCTTCGTACCGTCCATTCTCATCGAACCGGAGGACGCCCCCCAACAAATTCAGCTCCTCGTCCTCGAAAGAGTATTCGGCGCCGCTTTCTCCTATGAAAGAAACACTCGCGACCTTCGCGTCGTATCTGGCCGGCCGGAAGAGCCAAGTCCCTTTCGAGAGCTTTTCGAAAACGACGCCATCCTTAACGATTTCGCCTGAGCTGTTATAGAAGGTGTCGATCACCAGAACCGAGGGATCTTTGTAATCGCAAGCGGCCAACACTTCGGCCCTCGACAGCTTGAAGGTCTCACCGTTTATCTCGAAGGTTAAGAGCTGTCCGTTCCCTCCGTTAATGGAGGCGATATTTCCGGCTTTATCGAAAGTGATCGTCCCGCTGCTTCCCACAATCGGTGGGCGATCATATCCACCCTGAGACCAGTCGGTCACTTCCAGCTTGTAATGATACGTCTTGTCATCCTGGAAGACCGTGGAGAGATCGCTGACGTCTCGGTCGAAGGAGAGACGTACCTTGTAGGATACACGAGAATCGGTGGTGGAGGTCAGTTCGAACACGTGAGGTTGCGGTCCCACTTCCGACGCCATCGTTCCAAAGACTTCGAACGCGCCGGTCGCTTTCCCGCCCATCGTTTGGTATTTTACTAAATCGATCAGCTTTAAGCTATCGTAAAAGGCCGCCTTCTCTTGGGGCGTCATCCGGATCATCGCTTCCTGGTCGGGAATCTCGCCTTTCGTAATCTCTCCATTAACGATCGTAGAAGGAATTCCCAATATGTGTAGGCCAACGTCCCCTTGAACGAGGTTGAGGTTCGAAAGCACTTCGAATTTTCCTACCCGGGTGAGATAGCTGTTCATCTTAACGAGCTCCCCGTTGGCGTTCCTACGGAAGTCCCCGGCTGCGAAGAACCCGCTCCCCGCAATAGCCAAATCGCTATACCGTCCGGTGTTTTCGATGGGCCCTTGCACCATATTCCGGTCGATGGTGTTCAACATCGTGCCGGTCCCAATTTTGGCGTTAGTGGACCCCGTCAGCATATATTCGACAGCGGTTTTGAAGGTCACGCGCGAATGCTTGTACGCGATGGTATCGATATTGGCAGAGTTATTCCCGGTCACGTCGATCGCTTTCTGAAAGTTGAGCAATCCGCTTAACCCGCTGTAGAGCGCTCCGATCATTTTCTCTCACCCCTTATATGAGCATTAAGCGCTAAAACCTACCTTAACTCCTTTTCAACCCGTAAACGGTTCTCAACATATCGTCTGCGGTTTGTATAGAGCGAGAGTTGAGTTCGTAGGCCCGTTGGGATGTGATCATGCTGACCATCTCCCGGACGGCGTTCACGTTCGATTTTTCCAAATAGCCTTGAACGAAAGAGCCGAACCCATCCTGGTTGGCGATACCCTCCTGAGGTTCACCGGAAGCGGGAGTCGCGCGGTACAGGTTGTTTCCGAGCGCATCGAGCCCGGTCGGGTTGATGAATCGGACGAGCTGTATCTGACCCAACACCTCCAGCGTATCATCGGCATAGACGGCCGCCACCGTCCCATCGGACGCGAATTGTATGGCCACGGCCTCTGTCGGGACGATAATCGTTTCGTTTATGATCCGATATCCCGTGTTCAGGACCAGCACGCCTTCGTTATCGAGCTTGAAGGCGCCGTCGCGAGTGTACGCCGTCGTGCCGTCCTGAAGCTGAACCTGCATGAACCCGTCGCCCGAAATCGCTACATCGAGCTGGCTGCCGGTCTCTTCGATATTCCCTTCGGTGAAGATACGGCTTGTGGCCGCCACCCGAGAACCCAAACCGGTGTAAACGCCCGAAGGCAGCGTTGAGGTTTGGGCCAAAACGGGGACTCCGGCGTTTTGCGCGTATTGGTAGAACAGATCGACGAACTCCGTCCGCACCCGCTTGAATCCGGTCGTATCGGTGTTCGCCAGGTTGTTGGAGATCGTATCGAGTTTATGCTGTTGGCCGGTCATTCCTGTGGCGCCGCTGTATAACGCTGTGATCATGATCTCACCTCAATGTATGGAAAATACTCTTCCCGTCCTATTTTTCACTACGATTTCTTAAACTGCTAACGCGTCGGACCCACCTTGTTTACCGCCGCGTCCAACAACTGGTCCTCCGTCGTGACAACCTTCTGCGAGATGTCGAAATGCCGTTGTGCGGCGATCAATTTCACCATCTCATTGATCGCGTTGACGGTAGCTTTTTCTTGGTATCCTTGATAAATACGACTCTCTGTGTCTAGCTGCGGTTCTCCGGAACGCGTTGTGGGCTGATACAGGGTGTATCCGACTTTGCGGAGGTGTCGGACCGACTCGAAAGAGTAAAGGCCTAACCTCCCCTGGATCACCCCATCCTGCAGGATGAAACCCTGGGGATCGACGACGGTATTGAAAGAAAAGGGGATCATGTCGCCTACATCGTTCAAGAAGGGATCGTTTTGGTCATTGACCAAAATATCCTGCGCGTTGATTTTGGCGTTTCCGTTCCGGGTATAGTAGACATCGCCGTTCGGTTTCTGGATTGCGAAAAACCCATCTCCATCGATCGCGAAATCGGTGTTGACCTCTGTCATTTCCATCGCGCCTTGGGTATGGTCCGCGCGGACTTCATCCAACGTCACCCCGCGCTCGAGCGTACCTAAAGGCGTCCGTTTTTGTCGACCGTCTTTGGCCTCTATTCTCAGGATTTCATGCTGAAGATAGGATCGGAACGCTTGAACGTCCCGTTTGAAACCGGTGGTGTCCACGTTGGCAAGATTATTGGAGGCGTTATCCACGATCGCCTGATCCACAAGCATTCCCATAGCTGCGGTATAAATTCCTCTGACCACGTTCTCCCTCCCGGCTTCTGCGCGACAACACGAATAACGGGAACAACCCGTAGGCGCCCACCGATTCATGTTTCGCCAAAAGTAATAGAAAATCCTAACCGGCTGGAATTCGCGTCGCTGCCAGCTGACTCACCCTCAAGACCCGGACTGAGCGCGGCAGTGCAGTCGGGGGGCGGTGTCGTAGTGGGCGAGATTAAGCCTTTTCTGAAAAGGGCTTCACGGCAGACCAACCGATCTGGTCGAGGTAAGAAAAGCCAAGCAAAGGAATGTTTTCCGGACTGCCCTGAGACAGAGCCTCCAGTTTTAGAACGGCCGGTATCGCTTCCTGCAGTTTCCGGTGAGAAACCCCGCCACCGCTCAATAGGATCTTACTTTCGAAGAGTTCGGAGATGATCTCCGGAGAGAGAGGCTGAATCACTGACTTAATCAGTTGTATGATCTCCTCCACGTACTCGTTGAGGTATTGTTCGGCCTCGGTTTTTTCCACCACGATTGAAACGGGAAGTCCTGTTATTTTACTCTTCCCGTTTAATAAAATCGTTTCGGTCTCTTCACGGGGGGTGAAAAAACGCTCTAACATCGACAAAGAGCGTTCCCCGATATCGATCTCATACCGTTTCTTCAACTCGCTCACGAGAGAGGACTGTTTCTCTTCCAACAGCCCCTTTTTCGTCTTCCCCGCGATGACCCGGCCGGAACTCAGTACGGCGATGTCTACCTTTCCGGCCCCGATATCGATGACCAGTCGCGCCTTGTTCTCTCGGAAATCGATTTGATATCCACCGTATATCGCGTAGGCATGGGGTAAAAGAAAGGCGTGAGGAATCCGGATCGAATGGGCGATATTCATAAAGGCTCGCTTTTCTACAGTATTGATAAAGGGCGAGACGGAAAAGACCACGGTCGGCTTTTTGAACAGGCCTAACATCCTTTCTTTCTGGAGCAGGATCTCCAGCCAAGAAGCCAACAACCCGTCGTAAAAGAGACTGCCCTTCTGAACCGGCTGGGCGATGAAGGACCTCGGCGTCAGGCCGAAGGCATTTCCGGTCTTTCCGGCGAGCGCTTTAGCCTCTTCCCCGTAGGCGAAGATACGGTCGTTTTCGATCGCCAGATAAGATGGGAGATCCCAAACGATCCCTCTCAAGGAGGAAAAGACGCGTAGTTGCGACGTGCCACAATCGATATAGACCAGTTCTTTCATCTATCCCTCCGTGACGGACTCTGTCGCTAACCGATGAAGGCACATAAACCCTTGAGATATGATAGGCAGATCCTCTTTATTCACTTTTTTGAAGAACGCTTGAACCAGCACGTTGAACCCGTCGGAGGCTTCTTCGCAGATCTGCCTTCCTTTCGCTTTCAAGGAGACGTCGATCACTCGTCGATCCACTTTGGAATGCTCGCGTTTGAGCAAATCCCGGCGTTCCATCTGATCGATCAAAGCGGTCATATTGCTCTTCGTGGTATTGAGAAATCTCGAAAGCTGATTCATGCTCTTCGGGCCCTTGAGATAGAGGAAAAGCAGAATAAACAGTTCGGAAGTTTTCAGATTTCTCATTTGAACGGCCGGTTTAAAATAATCGGCAAAGTAACTGACGATTTCGAAGAGGCTTTCGAAAACGACGGGAGTCGCCAGCACATCGTTTCCCTCGTACGGATTCGTCATCCCATTCCTCCTTCAGAAAGCCGTTAAGGCGCCTTCCCCACCCTGACGTCGGAACGAAAAAAACCCTTCTGGGCTTGATCAGAGCAGCGTATAGAACATTATAGCACAGAAACAGAAAAAACCGAACGGCCAGGGGCCTCGCTTCTGGAGCGCCGAGCTCCCGGGAACGCCGCTGGGAACGCGAACTTCAGTTCGGCAAGTTTTTTCCCCGAACGCCCCTGGGAACGCGAACTTCAGTTCGGCAAGTTTTTTCCCCGAGCGCCCCTGGGAACGCCGAACTTTAGTTCGGCATGTGTCCTATGTTTCCTTCGCGTTCTCTGTGTTCTCCGTCGAGAACTCTGTTCTATTCTCAAGACATGCTAACTTATAAGTTGGAGTTCCCAGAGAGGCAGGCCGACTGGAAGTCGGCCCCACAAAAAGAAGAAGCGCTTACGCCGCGATGACAAACGAAAAATCGCGCGATCGATTCTGGCCACATTTTTAGAGTACACCCCATAAATTGACACATTCGCCTTTTATTCGAATTTCAAAATCGTGTTATAATCGAGAGCCAACGCGACAAAACTTGAGAATCTCACGAGAATCTCATTTGATACAGGAGGAGCAAACTATGAAAGAAATGACTAAACGTTTTCTATCCGATGCTTTCGCGGGAGAGTCCCAAGCGCATATGAAATACCTCATTTTCGCGGAAGAAGCGGCCAAAAAAGGCTTACCGAGATTGGCGAACCTGTTTCGAGCGATCGCGAAAGCCGAGTACGTCCACGCAAAAAACCATTTCGTGGCCTTGGGGCACTTAGGCTCGATGGAGCAAAACTTGCAAGCCGGGATAGACGGAGAGAGCTTCGAGATCGCCGAAATGTACCCCGTCTATTTGGAAGCCGCTAAGCTGCAGGGAGAAAAGGAAGCCGTCCGCAGCAACCATTTTGCCTTGGAAGCCGAAAAGATCCACGAGAAGATGTACGAAAAAGCGAAAGCCCTGGTTCGGGAAGGAAAAGATTACACGGCCGCGAAAGTGTACATTTGCCCCGTTTGCGGTCACACCACGGAAGACGGAGTCCCGGACAAGTGCCCGGTCTGCGGGGTGCCCGGATCCAAATTCATCGCTTTCGAAGCCTGAACGAGCGATGTAATCGATCAATAGGAGACGCGCGTTGCGGCGTCTCTTTCTTTGGGAGGGAGAAATGTGAGAAAAGGAATACGCGAAATAGCGGGACGTTTTTTTGTCTTTGGAGCCGGAACGAATGGAGAAAAGGGCGCGATCCCGCCCGAACTTCTGGAATGGTCGCGGAAGGGAGTCTCGGGGGTCATTTTTTTCGCTCGAAACCTGGTCGAACCGCTACAAGTATGGAACCTCACCCGACTGGTTCGAGAGCTGTTTCCTTTCGAACCCTTCATCATGTCTGACGAAGAGGGCGGAGACATCAAACGGCTCACGTCCGGGGTGACGAGGGGAATCAACGCCTTTGGGCTCGCCGCCACGGGCAACCCGGAAAATGCCCGACGGATGACCCAAGCCATCGGAGAAGACCTGCGCGCGGTGGGTATCAACACCGCCCTGAGCCCCGTGCTGGACGTCAACAGCGAGTCGGAAAACCCGATCATCGGTTCGCGCGCTTTCTCGGATCGGCCGGAAACGGTGATCGAATACGCGAGGCCCTACGCGCAAGGGTTCAAGGAATTCGGCATCCTGACCGTCGGGAAACACTTTCCTGGCCATGGTCCGGCGAAAGTGGACTCCCACTTGGACCTGCCCGTCGTCGACCTTTCCAGAGGGCAGCTCGAAGAGCATCTCCGCCCCTTCGCCACGTTGGTCCGAGAAGGGCTGTTGGATATGATTTTGAGCGCCCACATCCTGTACCCTCAAATAAGCGACGAACCCGCCACACTCTCTCGCGTCTTTCTCACCGAAATCCTCCGAAAGGACCTCGAGTTCGACGGACTAGCGATCACCGACTGCATGGAAATGAATGCGATGAAAGTGCGTTTCGGTGTGGAGCGAGCCACCGTCCGCGCTTTCAACGCAGGGATGGATTTGATCTTGATCAGCCACACGCCGGAACTGCAGAGAAAAGCGATGGCCGCCTTCATCGACGCGGTAGAAAGTGGAGAAATCTCGTATCGGCGAGTCGAAGAAAGCCTGGAACGCATCGAAAGGGTACGCAGCCGGTTATACGCTCAAACCCCACGTTCGGAACGATCCCTCCCATTTAGCCAGGTTGTGGACTACTTTGGTAGAAAAACCGAAGAGCTGGATATGAAACTCGCTGAAGAGAGTATAGCGATCCACCATGGAGAGATGCGTCCCTATCTAAAAGACGAACCGATCTTCGTGTTCGACTTTATGCCCACGATCACCGGAATTGGCGAAGAGAATACGACGGCAATCGCTATGAAAACCGCATTCGGCGAACGATTCGCGCAATTTGATTACTATACCCTTCCTTACGCAGAGTCCGCAAAAGAGGTTTTGGACCGTATCGAGGGAAAACGTGGCCGTATGATTCTCATCACCCGAACCAGGGGCAAGGCGCCTGCCCAGAAGGTGCAAGACTTGCTAAACACGCTCTGTGAACGGTTCCCAGACAACCTTCACGTGAGCGGACGGGACCCTTACGATATCAGCGTGGTCGAGCGCTCGAAAACGGCTATAGCGACATTTGGCCTTTCCCCTTACCAATTGAAAGGCCTGATGCGGGTTTTATCAGGCGATTCGACACCCAAAGGCCGAATGCCGACCATGCTGTAAAGGGCTTTCAGAGGGACGCGTACGCGAAACTGATAGAAAGAACGGCGCTGCCGTGTAGGACAATTTTTAGGGTGACATAACTAAGAGGTTCATCGCGGGGTAACCAAGTAGGGTCAAGAGAAGGCGCCATGAAGACAGAGATGTACCGCTCTCGATTTCTGTGTGTGAGTGTCCTTCACACTACCTGGCAGCTTACCCTCTCCCGGTTTCCTTCTCCTGCCACCTCAAACCGTACGTGCGGATTTCCCGCATACGGCTTTCCAAACGGCTTCGTCAAATGGGTTATGTGACCTTTAACCGGTGAGCGCTTTCGGTCGCTGGGCGCCTCCCTACTCCACCTCTGCCGGTCATCCCCGTTGGCGCGTGTAATATTCGGGCGAGGAGGGTCTCTCCAGTTGCCTGAAATGTCCTTGTAACCGTGCTGTCGCTTGCACCCCACTGGAAGAAAGTCCCGTTTCAGTCAGTCTTCAGAACTTCCTGCTGTCTTCGCTGGGTCCCGATCAGCTCGACTTCCGAATTCACGCCTTCCGAGGCTACTATACGTTCACGGTTGTTACGGCCCGGTTACTCGCTCACCACCCTTAGAGTGGCTTTGTCAACAGACTCCAGAACAGTTCGTTTCCTCCCTGCCTGCTGTCCAAGCTACGGGGTTCTGACTTTTTCCCCGGCAGGCTTGCTTCCTTCCTGCTGAACATTTCCGCCTTATCTGGACGTACAGGGACCCCGCGATACGCATTTTGTTTTTTAAGACGCCGCGATTGACATATACAGAAACGTATCGCGCCGTCGCAAGAAGAAAGGACGCTTACGCCGCGATGACCACGTGGACTTAAAATCGTCTGCGTGATTTTAGTTATGTTTCTGGATTACACCCCATAGCTTGACCCACACGCGCTGCCTTTTGGCCGCGCCGCCTGTGCGCATAAAGGCCTACCCTTCGCGCAGCCCTAGCAGACTATTCGGCCATAAGGAGCCGGACCGCCGCCTCGAGCTCCACATCTATGCCGTTCGCGACTCTGATCGCGTTCTCTACGGTCATCGGAATACGTATCGTGGGGGCCACACCTCCTACGCCATCCCGACTGTCGAGCTGTACCCTCCCGTCTTCGCCTAACGATTGCCCACAAGGCCAATGAACGGTCAACGAACCGGGCATCACGGCCACGGAACCGCTGAGCCCGAAGGACCCGTTAGTCCCGAAGAAACCCAAAGTATCCCCGTTGGGAAGGTTGCGAATACCCATAGCGATCCCCTCGCCCGAACTCACGCAGCGGCTGTTGACCAATGCGATGACCCTTCCTGTGTATTGGTCGGGGGCAGGGCGGATGTACAACGCCTCCGTGTCATTTTCGGCGTCCGCCATCATCCGTTCAAACCGCTTCGTATTCTTGTTATAGCCCAATTGGTACTCGTAGAATGTCGGCTCCGGATAGAAAGAGCCGAGGATCTGCGCCGCCATTTCGTCCAAACCGCCGACGTTGTTGCGCAGGTCAACGATGATTCCACGGGTAGGCGTCTCGATCGCCCGCTTAATGGCTTTTCTAAACAAGTCCAACGTGGAAGGGGCGCTTCCCGCATTCGCCAAATCGGCGTCGAGCTCACCCCATACCCTGATATAGAGGATTTTGTCTTCGAGGAGGGCCGTTTCCACCATCGATTCCGGAAGCGGGTCGGGATTTGGTTTGTCGATGAAGGCATCGCGCACACCGTCCGACAGGATGGCGCTTGGGTAACTTCTTTTGAAGGTCACCCCTTCGTCTTCATAGGCGCGAAGACAAACGGTTTTTGGTTCAGCGTCGGCTTCATTGGCGAAGGCCATCGTGACAACAGCGCCAACGGGGGCGCGAACGAAATACCAAGTCCTCTTCAGGTCCAAGTCTTCGTCTGTGGCGGAGTTGCCCGCAAAGGCGGTCGAAACTCTATCGAACGCGGGTTTCGCGCTCTCGCCGTTCCATTCGAGGATTTCGGCTCTAGGCCGAATTCCCGCCTCCCAAGCGGCGCTTTTCGCGTCGACCCACGTGATAATGAGCTGCCCATCGGCCACCTTCGCAATTGAAAAACCGAACCCTCCGCCCACGTGCTTTTCGTCGATTTCGATCAGGTTGGTGCAGCTGACGTGCCCGTCCGGAATAACGTGCAGGTACTCTCGCAGGGCGAGGTAGTAGCTTTCAAAGTCCCCTTTTTCTTGCGCGCGCTCGATTCTTGCGTAAGACCTCTCCCAAAGCGTATTCCATTGAATGCCCTTCCACTCGGTGAACGCGTACTCCTCCTCCAACCGTTGGTGAAGGAGAGAAAAGGCTTCGGTCCAAGCGAGTTGCGAAAAATCGCTGACTTCCGGCTCGAACGGGTCACCGCCTATAGTCGCGAGTGCTATCGCCGTGAAAAGAAAGAGCGAGCCCATCGCGATCTTCCATTTCTTTAACCATTGAATCCCTTGTATCATCGAACACCTCCCACACGGCTTCGCTTTCTGCAGACGTTTTCTGCCTTAACGGGGCGAATCTTCCGTGCTTGCGCCTATCGATTTTACACCAAACGGAGGGGGAAAAAAAGAGGGCGGGCTTCTGATGGGTATACACTCCCCTTTATCACGCCAAAACCGAGAACACCGAATTTCCCTTAAACGTGTTATAATTTCGTTGAAAAAAGACGGGGAGACAACTGTTGATGCGGGTATTTCTATTCGGTTACTACGGCTTTGAAAATTTCGGGGACGAACTCTTGTTGAGGAGCGCGCTCAAGCTCTTAAAAGACCTTCCCATCGAACGCATCGATATGTTGTTTCCACAAAAAGGGTCGCGAAAAGTGTTTGGGTTGAAGATCAAGCAAATCCCGAGGAACTCGCCGTTCGGGATCCTTCACGCCCTGAAGGCGTGCGATATCGTCATCGGGGGCGGCGGCGGGATCTTTCAAGACGAAACCAGCGCGAAGAGTTTCTCTTACTATGATTTTTTAGTATCGACCGCCTTCAGACATAAAAAACCGGTCTATCTCTTAGGACACGGTATAGGCGCTATACGTAACCCACGTAATTATCGCCGCTTGCGAAAAATACTGGCGCATCCTCTCTGCGTCGGATACTTCCGGGACGCCATTTCCGCCCGGTACGCCGCCCATTTTTCTGCCCTGCATTCCAGAGGTTCGGACCTCGCCTACGGTACGCTTTCTAACCGCGAAAAGATCCGGACGACCCCGGACAAGATCGGGTTGATGCTCAAATACCCGGTCAAAGCGATCGAAGAATTCATCGAGCCCTTAAAACTCGAGGGCTACAAAGCGATCGATCTGCTGGTTTCCTTTCCAAAAGAGGAGTTGATCCAGGCAGAACGGAACGCCGCCGTTCTGTCAAAGGATTTTTTCGTACGTATGCCCCAAACAACGGGAGGACAGCTGATCGACGATATCTCCTCGTGCTCGCTCCTCGTCACAGAGAGATTGCATGGAGTCATCGTAGCCTCATATTTTGGGATTCCCTTTATCACGCGTTCGAGTTTCAAAGCGCGGGCGTTTTTACGGGACTTTAAAGCCTATCGGGCGTTCTATGACGACTTCAACCGTATGGAGGTCTGGGGCGCGATGACCGAACTGAAAAAAATCGACTTTCACAATCAAAATGCCGAATTCACGCGCTCTAACTTGGAAAAATACCAGAAGATGGTCCATTCATTCACCAACAGATTCTTGAAATAGAAGAACGAAAGGAGAAGATATCTTGGCGATCCTATCTTTCAGCGGAGGAATACACCCTCCCGATCGTAAGGAATTGGCAAAAGACCAACCGATTCGAGAAGCTCCGATTCCAAAAACTTTTTACCTGTTCGTCAACCAGAACAGCGGAAAACCCCCGGCGCTAACGGTGAAAAAGGGAGATGCCGTAAAGACCGGACAGAAGATCGCGCAAGCCCAGGGACCCGTCTCCGTACCGCTCCACTCGCCCGTGACCGGTATCGTGTCGGATGTTAAAAAGATGATGCATCCGGTCACGCAAAAACCCGAGGAGTTGCTCGTAATTGACAGAGAAACGGATGCATACGACTTTCTCGAGCCCCTAACCGGCTGGGAGACCTATGATACAGAAAAATGCCACACGCTGCTATATGGGCGGATCAAAGAAGCCGGGATCGTCGGTTTGGGTGGCGCCACCTTTCCTTCGCATTTTAAGTACGTCGAGGCGATGAAAAAGCCGGTGGACTATGTGATCCTCAACGGCGCGGAGTGCGAGCCCTACCTGACGATCGACTATCGGTTGATGGTGGAACATCCCGCAGAGATCGTCAAAGGCTTGGAAATCCTGTTGAAGATATGCGGCGCGAAGCACGGGTATATCGGCTTAGAGGACAACAAACCCGAAGCCTACGAAGCGTTGCGCAAACACGCGAACGGACGAATCGAGCCGGTGTTACTGAAGACCAAATACCCGCAAGGCGGTGAAAAGCAGTTGGTCTACGCGCTCACCAAAAGGGCCGTTCCGGTCGGTGGTTTTCCATTCCACGTGGGGTCGATCGTCCATAACGTCGCGACGGCTTTTGCCATCTACGAGGCCGTGGAAAAGGGGAAGCCGTTGATTGACCGCGGTCTGACGATCACGGGCGAAGGAATCTCCAAACCCAGCAACCTCTGGGTCCGACTCGGCACGCCCATCCAAGAACTGATCGACTACGTGGGTGGTCTGAAGTCGGAGGGGGGAAAAGTGATCCTCGGCGGCCCGATGATGGGCATCCCGATCAAAGACCTCGCGCTGCCCGTGATGAAAGGGACCTCCGGTATCCTGGTTTTACCGCCGGAAATGGTTCAAGAGATCGATGAGGAGACCTGTATCAACTGTGGAAAATGTCTGATGGCCTGCTCTTTGAAATTGGAACCCAACTTCCTCGTGAAGCTGGTGAAGGCGAAAAAATTCGACGAGGCCTACAAATACGGCGTCCTGAACTGCTGCGAATGCGGCAGCTGCGCCTTCGTATGCCCCTCTAAGATCGAACACGTGAAGCATTTCAAATTGGCAAAAAAACTCCATGCCACCCTTAAGGGAGGGAGGTCATAATGGCCACGGTTCTGAGCACTTCTCCTGCACCTCACATTCGTGTAAAAGACACGGTTCCGAAAATAATGGTCGACGTGTTGATCGCGTTAGTTCCCGCGGTTCTCTTTGCCGTGTACGCCTTCGGGTGGACCGCTTTGTGGCTTTGCGTGATCGGCGCGCTGAGCGGAGAACTGATAGAGTACGCGATTCTGCGTTTTATAAGAAAAAAGAAAAAAACCCGCCCCGATGGCAGCGCGGCTGTGACAGGCCTGCTCCTGGCGATGAACGTCAGCGGTTCCTTTCCCTGGTACTTGCTGATCTTAGGCGTCCTCGTAGCAATCGGTATCGCGAAGCACACCTACGGCGGGTTAGGAAACAACCCGTTCAACCCCGCGCTCATCGGCCGCGTCTTCCTTTTCGTTTCTTTCCCTGTTCAAATGTCGACTTGGGCGCCACTCCAAAACGCAGTCTCCACGGTGGTCACCTCCGCGACACCCCTAGGCGTCCTGAAACAAAAGGGCTTCGAAGAAGCCGCCAGGCATATCTCCACGCTGGATATGTTCATCGGAAACATGCAGGGCTGCCTCGGGGAAGTCAGCGCTTTGGCGTTAATCATCGGATTCGCCTATCTTTTGTGGAGGAAACGTGTGAACCCGATCATTCCCCTCGCCTACCTCGGAACGGTGTTTCTCTTCTCTTCCCTATTCTTCTGGATCAACCCGAACCTATTTGGCTCTCCGATCTTTCACTTATTAAGCGGCGGGCTTATGCTCGGCGCGCTGTTTATGGCCACCGATATGGTCACCTCTCCGGCCACGATGAAAGGCGCCTTCATCTACGGGGTCGGTTGTGGAGTCCTGACGATGCTCATACGGTGTTTTGGCGCATTACCCGAAGGGGTCTCTTTCTCCATTCTCATCATGAACGCGTGCAAACCCTTGATTGACAAGATTTCTAGACCGAAACCTTTCGGCTATGTCGCTCCGGAGGTGAAGAAAAATGGGTAACTACGTGAAAACCGGACTCATTCTGATGGCTTTTACGTTGGTCGTTGGCGTGTTGTTAGCCGGCATCTACGTGCTCACGAAGGAGCCTATCGAAAAAGCCGACCTCAGCAACCAACTGAGGGCGATGAAAACCGTTTTAACGGACCCGAATTCCGGTCGATCGGTCGTCCCTGAGCAGGAAATCCCGACATCGACGGCCCAGTTGGAAAAAATGATATGGCGCAAGGCCGACAGTGAAACGGTTTTTTCGTCCTCGGTGTGGAAAGGGGCGATCTATAGCCCTATCTATCATATTAAGTCCACAGAGGGCAAAGAGATCGCGATCGTATCCGCCGGGGCAACTGGATACGGGGGCGATGTCAAGATCCTGGCCGCGTTTATCCAGGCCGAGAAGGGATTCGACCTTTTCCGGTTAGAGGTGATGGACTTTTCTCAAGAAACTCCGGGGCTTGGGGCAAAAATCTCAGAGGAGGGGGTGAAGGCGCGCTTCTTCGATTTCACCACGGAAAACCTCGAGCGAGGGTTGAAGGTGGACAAGGACACAGGAATCGGCTCCCTGTCTTCGCCCGCGGGGATCAGAGAAGCAAAGAAGGACGGCATCATCTATGTGAGTGACCTGATGACAGGCGCCACGATCACGCCCCGCGCGGTGGCGAACGCGGTGAATACGATTACGGAGTACCTCAGCGCAGAATGGGGTGAGAAATAATGACCGATAAAACGCTCGGTTCCGAAACGCAGAAGAAATTTTTTGACTTTTCGATCCTTACCAGCGGCATTTTTGCTAACAATCCGACCTTTATCCAGGTGATCGGTATGTGCCCGACGTTGGCGACGACAACCAACGCGATCAACGGGTTGGGGATGGGAGTGGCCACGCTCTTCGTCATGGTGATGTCCAACCTTATGCTGTCTGTGGTCCGGAAATGGACCCCGGATAAAATACGAATCCCCATTTTTGTCATCATCATCGCGGGTTTCGTGACGATCATCGATCTGTTGATGCACGCGTTCACATACGACCTTTGGAAAACACTCGGCATCTTTATCCCGCTGATCGTCGTGAACTGCATCATTATGGCGCGCGCGGAACAGTTCGCGAGCAAGAACAACGTCGTGGATTCCATCTTAGACGGTATCGGCAACGGTATCGGATTCATCGGCGCGTTGGTGCTCGTCGGGTCGATACGCGAACTTTTAGGAAACGGAACGATCTTCGGCGTAACCGTTTGGGGAGAAGCCTTTCGAGTTTTCCTCGTGATCCTTCCACCGGGCGCCTTTATCACGTTGGGCCTACTGCTCGCGCTCTTCAACTGGGCCGGGATCGAAAGAAAAAAAGCGGAAAAAAAGAGAGCCGAAGCTCTGAAAGCGGCTCGGGCGGGTGAGAAAGCATGAAAGTCTTTACGATCTTCTTCGCAGCCATACTGGTGAACAATTTTGTGCTCCAGAAATTTTTAGGCATCTGTCCGTTCTTAGGAGTCACGAAAAAGATAGACACAGCGACGGGTATGACGATGGCGGTCATTTTCGTCATGATTTTGGCCAGCCTGATTACTTGGCTGCTGAACGGGTTGTTGGAGGCTTTGGGCATCGGGTTTTTAACCACCATCGCCTTCATTCTCGTGATCGCAGTTTTGGTTCAGTTCGTCGAAATATTCTTGAAGAAGAGCTCACCGGCGTTGTATCAAGCCTTGGGCATCTACTTACCGCTGATCACCACGAACTGCGCCATACTCGGTTTGACCCTTATAAACGTGCAAAACCAATATTCGCTGCTCGAGACAGTCTTCAATTCTTTGGGCGCTGGAGTGGGATATGGGATGTCTATGATCCTCTTCGCGGGGATACGAGAACAACTCGACTTGGTGGAAATCCCGGAACCTTTCAAAGGGTTTTCGGGAGCTTTGGTTACGGCCGGACTTATGTCGATGGCCTTCATGGGGTTCAACGGTATGATCAAATTGTGAGGTGATGCGCTATGGCCGTCTTTTTATACACGATCCTGATATTGGGAACGATCAGTTTTTCGTCGGGGGTCTTCTTGGCGTTCGCGGCGAAAAAATTCGAAGTGAAGGAAGACCCTCTGCTGAAAGAAGTGCTAGCCGCCTTACCGGGCGCCAATTGCGGCAGTTGCGGTTTCGCGGGGTGTGAAGGATTCGCTAAGGAGATCCTCAAAGGAGCTGTAAAGGCCGATATATGCATACCCGGTCGTAAATCGGGCTCACCGGAAAAGATCAAGGTCATCCTGGACAATCGACCGAAATGAACAAACTGGCGATGGTCGAAGCCCTCCTGTTCGCCTCAAAAAGAGGGATCGATCTGAATCAGCTCTCTCAAATCATCGAAAGCCCTAAAGCCGAAGCGCTCAGTCTGCTCGAGGAGCTTCGGGAAAAATACGCTCAGGAAACGCACGGGGTGAAGCTGGGGCAGGTTGGGAAGCTCTATTCGTTCTACACGAAGCCGGAGTATGCGGAAACCGTGGCCAAACTGGTGATCCGCCCGATGGAAAAGCTGACGCCGAGTCAATTGGAGGTCCTCGCGGTCGTTGCGAAAAAGGGACCCGTGAAGAAATCGCAGATCGATGAAATACGGGGGAAAGGATCGGACAATCAGGTGATCGAGCTGCTCGCCATGGGGCTGGTACGCCGAAAACGGGCGAAAGGGCCCGGAAGGCCTTTCGCCTATAGCGTCACCGAATTGTTCTACGATCTCTTCCACCTGTCCGACGAAGAACTGAATCGGTATAAGCTACCACCCGAAGACGAAGAGACTGTTGCAGGGCCGGAGCTCGCCGCGGATGAGTCTGAGAACGAAGAAGAGCCTATTGACCCCGAACCCAACTCAGTCGTGTAGAAACATATATCCGATTGAGAAGAAGCCCTTCGCCAGTTTTAAACCATCTCGGTTTGCGGAAGATGCAACTTTGAAACTATAACATCTCAGAAACTTGAGGTTCTCAAGGGAGCATTCCAAAATGTTGGCGAAATAGAAGTGTAGTCATCGCGGCGTAGAAGGGGCAAAGGGCGGATCGCGGGGTCCTACAAAACCACTTACCCCGCGATAACACACACGGCATCGCGGCGTAAGCGCCTCTTCTTCGCGCGACGGCGCGATACGCGTTTGTACGGGCCTATCGTGGCGTAGAAGAGGCAAAGGGCGGATCTCCTCCTCTTATCTTTTTTTTGCGCCTCAATATAATACTCACGCACACTCGCGACTTTACTAATAGAAGATGTGTTATAATCTTTCAACAGTGATAAACGGAGGATAGAGATGAAAGAAGAGATCATAAGCCGTGTCGACAAGCTTCTGGCATCGATGGCCGAGTCGTCGGTCGACGCCGTGTTGATAGCGAACGAAGAGCATTCGACGAAAAATCTTCGCTATTTCAGTAATTTCACCGGTTCCACAGGTTATTTGTTGATTTCGCGGGATAAACAAATGATCTTTACGGACTCCCGCTATTGGGAACAAACCCTCGCTCAGTCACCGCTTACCCTCGAAAAGATAAAGGAATTACGCACACGTCCCTTCGTGGCTCGCTTTTTCCAGAACTACAAACGGATAGGATTCGAAGCGAAAGCGCTCACAGTCGACTTTTTCAACGGTTTTGAAGCGCTTCTGCCCCCCGATGTGGAATGGATACCCGTCGACGGGATGATCTCCGAGATCCGCTGCTCTAAGTCCGTCCTCGAAAAGAATAAGATCGTCGAGGCCAACAAGATCGCGATCGACGCGTTTAAAAAGGTGATAGGGGAATTGAAGGTAGGGATGACCGAAAAAGAGGTCGCGATCGCTTTGGAGTTTCAAATGTTGAAGCTCGGTGGGGAAGATAAATCTTTCGGCACCATCGTCGCGTCGGGTTGGCGGAGCGCGTTACCCCACGGGGCCGCCTCGGATAAAAAGATCGAAAAAGGGGAGTTTATCGTATTCGACTTCGGCTGTTTTTTGGGCGGGTATTGCTCGGATATCACCCGAACCATCGCCCTCGGAAAACCCAGCGATGAGATGTTAGAGGTCTACGATATCGTCAAAAAAGCGCAGAACAGCGCCGAGCGTGCCGCGAAGGCAGGGATGAGCGGGAAAGACATCGACACGATCGCTCGCGACATCATCACTAATGAGGGTTACGGGGAGTATTTCGGGCATGGCTTGGGCCATGGGATAGGGCTCGAAGTGCACGAAGAACCTCGGGTCTCGCAAATCAACACCAATGCGCTACCCGTGGGAGCGGTCGTCACGATCGAACCGGGGATTTATTTACCTAACCGGTTTGGCGTTCGGATAGAGAACGATATTTTCCTCGGGTTGGAAACAACCGAGGTTTTAACCGTCTTTCCGACGGATTTAATCATTGTTTGAATTCCAAAACAATTAAGGAAAAATGCGGAGGTGACAACATGGAAGAAGAGAAAATGACGGTATCTCCTTCTCAAATGAAGGACGAAAACCAACCGGTGCAGAGCAAAGAAACCCAGTACGGATCCGTAGAGATCGCCGATTCCGTTATCCTCGATCTGGTGAACGTCGCGCTTGGGAAGGTAGAAGAAATCGTCAAAGACCAAAAGAAAGAGAAAAAAGCGGTGGCGATGGATAGAAAAGGCAACGAAAACACCGTGTCGATAACCGTCAGCACGAAATTGATGCTGAGTAAAAGCATTCGCGAGGTAGCGGAAAAGATACAAAGGACGATCAAGGAAGAAGTGGAGGGTATGACCGGCTTGATTAAGGTCGAAAAGGTCACGATCAATGTGCTAGACGTGGCGTTAATGCTGAAAGAAGAACCCCAGATACCCACCTTTTCCGATGACGAACCCGGTGAGCACCCCGAAAAAAAGGGCTAACGACATGAACAAAGTTATCCTGAGATGGGTGACGATAACAGGCATAGCGATTTTTTTTATCAGTGTGGGTTTTTGGATCGTGTCCTTCCCTTTCGGTTGGGCCAAATGGTTAGCAGAAAACGATTGGATCAGCGCGTTATTTCGCATCTTTTTGACGGCGGTCGGCATCCTAGTGTTTTGGTGGGCGCACACGAAACGAGAGCGATTCCTGTCGGTCATTCAAGAGGAGGGCCTGGACGCCTCCGTCTCGGTCGGAGTCTTCAAAACACTTATTAACAAGGTCCTTGAAGGGTTTGACGGCATCACACTAGAAAAAGTGGCCTTCAAAAAATCAAAATTCGCAAACATCACAGATTTGGTCATAGAGTTAAAGGTAAACGACCCTTACTCGTTATCGGAAGTGTTGAAAGAGATCCACGCGAAGGTTGAATCGTCCATTAGAGAAAACATCGGGGAAATGACCGGAATACACCCGTCGATCAAAGTGAGAGGTTTCGAGGTAAAAGCATAAAATGGAGTCTGACTGGCCAGAAAAGCAAAAAAGCGCGGGGAGAAGGAAACTCAGGGAAGCGGTGTTCAAAGTGCTTTTCTCCGTAGATTTCGGAAACAGAAACGATACCAACGAAATCGGCTTGATCCTGTCGAGCCTAACAGAAGAAGAAGGAGGGCAATTCACGGGGCTCGAGCAGGAGATCGTACACTACATCGAGAGTATCTACGCCCATTTGGAAGAGATCGACGAGATCATCAAGCTCAACATATTGAACTGGTCGTGGGAGCGGTTGGTGGCGGTCGACAAAAGCATCTTACGTTTAGCCACCTACGAGCTGCTCTATGAAAAGCGCGTGCCTATCGAAGTCTCTCTCAACGAGGCAGTCGAGATCGCCAAAGCTTACGGAACGGAAAAAAGCGGAAAATTCGTCAATGGTATCCTGGATGTCATCGCAAAAAAATATTCATCGGAGGAGAAACGGGCGCTATGAGGGGATACAAAAACATCGTCTTCGATATCGGGAATGTCCTGATTCGGTACGACCCGATCGGGTTTCTAGAACGCAGTCCTTACGCGGAACAAAAAAACGAGTACATCCGTCATATCTTTGATGCGGAATGGTGGGTCGAACTGGATAAAGGTACGATCGACGAAGAAACCGTTTTCCGTCATTTATATGAACAATTCCCCGACCTTCGAGAAGGGATTTCTTACATTTCCAACCATTGGATAAACGAGGTCTTTTCCCTTATCGAAGGGACGAGTCAGATCTTAACCGAGCTAAAAGAGGCCGGTTACCGGATCTATCTGTTGTCGAACTTCGGGGAACGTGGATTCCAAAAGGTTTCGAAAGAGTATGCGTTTTTCGAAAAAGTGGACGGAAAGATCGTCTCATACGATGTGAAAACCGTTAAACCCGAGAGGGAGATATACGACCTCCTTCTAGAAAGATACGATTTGGCCCCGCACGAGACGATCTACATCGACGACCGACCGGAAAACTTGGTGGTCCCGGAAGAGTATGGTATACTCTGCCATCATTTCAGAAATCCCGAAACCCTGGCGGATTTTCTTGGCCGCGCAGGCCTGAGCGTTTACGGGGGCGAAAAGGGTTCGACGGGGACGGAAGATTAGCAGGCAGCGTGTTGAGGTCTCCGCATGCCTCATTAAAAAGGCGGAACATCGATAAATGTCGAACCAACTTTTGCATTAGCAGCTTAATGTAAGTTGCCGTTCTGCGAAAGGTTTAGCTCGAGACGTTTCGCGAGAGCGTGAGCAATTCGGGCTCACTCGATCGCCCTCCCAAGCGATCCGAGGACACCGTAGGGATTGGGGTTTTAGCAGCTTGCGTCTGAACTGCGAAAACCCGACATCGATCAGACGCTACACACGTAGAAACCTGTTATGAACTGTTTTCGGACGGGGGTTCAATTCCCCCCGCCTCCACCAATCAAACACCCTATGGCACGCCAACCCTTGGCGTGCCATAGTTTTTTGAAAGGGGGTTTTTGAAAAGTAAAACTATGCCGGATTTCCCCTGCCCGCAGCTGGGAACGCCGCTGGGAACGCCGAACTTTAGTGCGGTATGTGCTTTGCCTGGGAACGCCGAACTTTAGTTCGGCAGGGCCTTGCCTCTCTGGGAGCGGCGCTCCCAGAGAGGCATTCGGTGGGAAATCTCCTTTTTGTAATTTTATAGGTTCGGAAAAAACATGTCAGACTAAAGTCCGCCGCTCTGGCGGCGCTTCGACGGCGTTCCGACTGCACTCTCAGGGTTTCCGAGAAAGGCTCGAGATGTGGTACACTAACCCTGAGAGGTTGCTTAGCCGCGCTACAAAATGGGGAAGAGTTCCGGGGGGAAGAGATGCCTTTTTTCATCGTTCAACACGATATCACGAAGATACCGGCCGATGTCATCGTCAATGCCGCGAATACCGATCTCTTAATGGGTGGCGGCGTGTGCGGAGCCATTTTCAACGCCGCTGGACCGGAGGAACTACAAGCCGCTTGCGATAAGCTCGCCCCGATTGAGACCGGAGAAGCCGTAATCACGCCGGGGTTCAACCTGCCCGCCCGGTTCATCATTCACACCGCGGGCCCCATCTATCAGCCTTCCGAAAAAGAGCGTTGCGAGCAACAACTTCGCGCTGCCTACACCAACTCGCTGAAGCGAGCAGTAGAAAACGACTGCGTAAGCGTCGCCTTTCCTCTGATCTCCAGCGGTATCTACGGTTACCCGAAAGAAGAGGCCTTACGCGTGGCGATTACCGCCATTCGGGATTTCCTGACTGCCCGCGACTTAACCGTGTTCCTTGTCTTGTTCGATGCTTCACGCTTCTTCATCGACGGAAACCCGATCGAGTCGATAGAAGGGTACGTCGACGCTCGCAGCCTTGACTTTCACGAACTCCTATCGAAAAAGCCACGGGAGAAAGGGCTGGGCGGCGTATGATGAGCAAAGATGAAACAGGCAGACTCGAGGATGAGGGTGTAGATTTTATACGACAAGGTGTGATGAAAAACCGGGCCATACGAAATTAGGAGGTCGCGTTTGAAGAACAAGGTGATGGACTACACGGTTAGGGTCTTTGCGCAAAAGCTGCTCGGTCTGTTGTGTTATGCGTTGGGCGCCGGATGGGTAATGTCGTGGGGAGCCTGGGTATACTTTGGCGTCGGATTCGGCCTGACCGCGCTGTCCATCACGATCGTCTATCGGGTAAACCCGGTCACCTTGGCCGAACGCGGAAAAGTGCTCACGGACTCACCGGTATGGGATAAATGGCTCCTCGGTGTTTTTTGGGTCCTATACTTCTTCGTCATACACCTCGTGGCCGGCCTTGAAGCAAAAAACGCCCCGGACCCTGCCGTTCTCTTCTGGATCGGGATCCTATTGATCATCGCTTCGGCCGCAATCGCCACGGCCGCGCTCGCCGTGAACACCTACCTGGAATCGACCGCCAGAATACAGTCGGAGCGTGATCAAATCGTGATCACCAAAGGCGTGTATGGGGTCGTCCGACATCCCACTTACGCCGCCGTGCTGGTCTCCTGCGTCGGTATCGCCTTGGTGTTCCCGACCCCCTTCGTTGCGTTGACCGCGGCGATAATCGCGACGCTCACGGTCTTCCGCACCTATCTCGAGGACAACTTGTTGAAGAAAAATCTCGATGGCTATATAGAATATTCGCGCCGCATCAAGTATCGGCTGATCCCTTTTCTCTGGTGAGGGCTTTTGGATACGGGGTGGATCGCGCCTGATTGATTCGGCATCGATAGGGATGGTGGAGGAAAAAACATGGATCTCGACTCTTTGGTGGCCTCTCTTGCTCGCTCAGATAATCAGACAGCTTATGAAAACCTCAAACTGCTGGAAGCCGAAAGCGCGCGTTCCAACGCGGTTTATCGGTATTTTGATACCTTTATAGAAATGCTCGACCACGACAATTCTTACGTGAGAACACGGGCAATCATCCTGATTTCGGCGAACGCGAAATGGGATACCGATTATAAAATCGACGAAAACATCACCCGTTTGCTCCGACATATCGAAGATGTCAAGCCGATCACCGCCAGGCAGTGCATCCAACGGCTCCCGGAACTCGCAAAACACAAACCGGAGCTCAGGGAAGACGTTCTCACCGCCCTCCGAAAGGTGCACAAGAGAGAATACGCGGGCAGTATGCAGCCATTGATCCACAAAGATATCGCCTTAGCTATCAAACGAATCGAAAGTTACACAGACTAACCGCTCGGAAAGGAGTCATATCGGCATGGTGCACATTGTGTATTGCGATGACAAAGAAAAGGTGTTGGAGAAGATACTGGACGGTACAAAGACGATGGTGGTCCGTGGCGCCGCCGGGCGCAAGATCCCACACAGCCGGGTATTTGAGGGAGAGACGCTGTATTTTATGAAAAAAGGTACCGCGAAGATATCGGCAAAAGCGACGGTCGACAGTGTGACGAACCTGATCAAACTCTCCGAAGACGAGATCGTCGCCACGCTCGCAGAACCTCGTCTGGCGCTGACCCCCAAACAAAAAGAGCGATGGCATAAAAAATGCCTTTGCCTCGTCGGTTTTACGGATGTCACACCGATCGGCCCCCACGACTTCGAGAAACAAAGCAATATGGATGACTGGCTGATCGTAGAAAAACTCGAGGATGTGCTCGTGGGCACGAGCATTCCGTACAACTACGAAAAATCGAAATTTTAGCAGCGCAAACCAATTGATCGGTGTTGCGTGGGAACGCCTGGGAGAGCCAACTTTTAAGTTGGTATGTCTTGGAAAACAGGGTTTCGCACGGAGGACACAGAGGGCACGGAGTATTTTTCCTGTAAGCGTGCCGGAGCAACATACTTCGATGCAGTAAGTGTTTTGCCTGGGAACGCCAACTTTTAAGTTGGCATGTCTTGGAAAACAGGGTTCACACTGAGGGCACAGAGGGCACAGAGGGCACAGAGGGCACGGAGGGAAGGCGAAAAACGAGATAGGCGAAAAGTAGATCGGTTGCTCCTACAAAAAGAGCTCTTAGTGGAAATATCAAAGACATGCCGGACCAAAGTCCGGCGCTCCTAGAAAGGAGCGCCTTAGCGCCACCGGCGTTCTATAACCTCGAAACGCAACTATAAAATCATAGAGGCTTTCGTGTACGCGCCTCGGCTCAGCAACCGGGATAGATCCCTTGCATATTGTTTCCACGGAACTCTAAGAAAAACAGGTAAGCGCCCGACATCGCAGACATCCCCGCGTTTCGCGCAGCGCCGACTCCGGCATTCGACTGATGGATCACGCGGATACGTTCGTCTTTCTGGGCGCAAGAGTCGCAAATCTCCGGGCAACTGTCGGGAGAGCCGTCGTCAACCAGTATCACCTCGAGATTCGAATGGGTTTGCGCGAACACGCTGGCAAGGCAGCGATCTAACGTGCGCTCCGCCCGGTAAACGGGTATGACGATGCTGGCCTTGGTCTGTTCTATGCTCATCCGATTCCTCCACTCAGCGGCGTGGGCGGTCTGACAACGGGCGGAATCGAGCCAGAGAAGGCCGCACAGGGAAAGTCAATTTTCGCCCATCACCTGATCATACACCTCTCGGTATCGGGTCCGCATCCGGGAGATGTCAAATCTTTGTG
>MWEM01000030.1 GCA_002071085.1 Thermotogota bacterium ADurb.Bin062
CCTGAGAGAGGATAAACCTTTTGTCGCAATGGTCATAATGCTTGGAAGCAAACGGTATCAACTTCCCTCGGCGAGCGATCTGAGTGTCGTCGATGACCAGAATGTGGCGGTGTTGGCTTGTGCCTTCCCCCACCATCTGTCTTCTGAAGAGCGAGAACAAGAGATTTTTCATCGTTACCCAGAACTCCTCGTGAGATTGAAGAAAGCGGAAGAGTGTGGTATGGGAGACGCTGTTGTGTTCATCTGCCGCGATAGCGCTTATACTCGTATAGGAATTCGTGAGCAGGCCTTGGATAAGGATAAGAAAGTTCTTCAGATAAAAGCCTTCGATGCTGTCAAAAAACGTTCCGAACCTTTCCTGGACAATTTGCTTAATACGTGGTAGAATGGTCATATCGGTGCTCCTCCTCTTTGTTATTTTGGTTCACACTTAATAATTTGAGATGGAGCACCGATTTTCCTTGTTCGCTTTCTTTTCAAAGACCAATTTCATTCAGTTTTTCGCTTTTCTGGTTTTTGTAATGACCACGCACATGTTGAGAATGCTATACTTAGTAAGGGAGGCGAATAAATATGGCAGGACAAAAGTACTCTATTGATAAAATAATCCAGATTCTTTCAGAAGCGAAAATGTTGTCTATGTCGAGTGTGTGTAGAAAATATGGTATTTGTGCTTCCACTTTTTATCGCTGGCAGAAACATTATTCTGGGTTTTCTTCCGATCAAGCGAAAAAACTAGTCATCTTAGAAGCTGAAAACAGCGCCCTCAAAAAAATCTTGGCGGAAAAAGAATTGGAGAACGCTGTGCTTCGCGACTTCATTAAAAAAAACGATCTTTGAAGGAGGTCGTGAGTTATATGAAAGAGCACAGTATCCCTGTTCGTGTGATCTGTAACGCTTTTTCTATCGCTCGTGCGACCCTTTACCGATTCCTGGCTTCTCAAATTCGAGAAGATCCTTTGGTGGAGCGGATCACTCAGTTGGCCTATGAACATCCCCAATATGGTTATCGCCGCATTTGGGCTCTTCTCAAAAAAGAAGGGATTGTCGTTAA
Source organism: Thermotogota bacterium ADurb.Bin062 (assembly GCA_002071085.1). Classification (GTDB taxonomy): domain Bacteria; phylum Thermotogota; class Thermotogae; order MWEM01; family MWEM01; genus MWEM01. Next base: position 1,055 of record MWEM01000030.1, read on the forward strand.
TCAAAAAAAGGTCTATCGGATTTATACCCAGCTCTCTCTCCAGAAGGAGGTGAAACGTTCAAGGAAAATACGTTCTCGTGCCCCTGTGTGTTTGACACAACCACAATTCACCGCCCACGTGTGGTCTGCTGATTTCGTGGATGTGATGGTGAGAAATAGAAAAATTAGGCTCCTCTTCGTGATTGATGACCATACCCGTTTGATAGTGGGTTCGTTGGTTGATTTATCTATTCCGGCATATCGGGTCCAAGCCGTCCTCCAAGAGGCCTTCGCTCTCTATTCTCGTCCGAGGGTCTTGCGTACCGACAATGGTCCCGAATTCAGAGAAGGCGCACTGAATCGCTTTCTCTCCAACTCTCGCGTCAAGCATGAGTTCATCGTACCAGGCAAACCTCAGCAAAACGGATTTAGCGAAGCGTTCAATGCCAGGCTTAACAACGAATGCCTTCAAACCTTAGATATGAATCTGCTTTCGCTAAAGGAATTCCAAAGAGCCATACAAGACTGGGTCAACCAATACAATTATCAAAGACCGCATTCGAGTTTACAGTACGAAGTGCCTATTAGATATCACATTGCCAGTTATTGACTTTTTGATGAACCGATGATTCATTATGAATCATCGGTAGTGAGACACTTTTTATGCTATACTTTCTCATGAAAACTGTCTCACTTTTGGGGGCATATCAACATACCCCTCTTCCTGTTGCATCTTCACCCGAAAGAGCAGATCGAAAAAGTATTCCGAGAGGTCTTTCTCGATGTAACTGTCTGTTTCTATCGTTATCGATTCGGGATCGATTAACCGGACGATCTTCGGAGGCAGATAGTGCTGGATGAAGGACTTCGTGGTTTCGATATCTCCCATAACTTCTTTAAACAATTTGTCGTGCGCTTTATTTAGCATCTTCACAGGTATCCCTCCAGAAGAAAGTCTCATCGGTATTATACCGTAAAGGCGGGATTCCCGAAAAGGAAAAGTGTTTCCGTCTTTTTTCTCAAAAGCGTATCGCGCCGTCGCGAAAAGAAGGGGTGCTTACGCCGCGATGGTGCGCCTGGGAACGCCAAACTTTGGTTCGGCATATTTTAGAAAAGTAAAAGAGGGTTTCGCACAGAGAACGCAGAGAACGCAGTGGAAACATAAACCTGGTGTTGACTCTCGAAAACACATCTCTTCTTTGTGCTCTCCGTACCCTCCGTGTGAACCCCGCCTTATCTTTAAGACATACCAACTTAAAAGTTGGCGTTCCCAGGGCGTTCACAAGAATCTTTTCTCTGTGCCCTCCGTGTGAGCTTTTTTTCAAGACATGCCAACTTAAAAGTTGGCGTTCCCAGCTCACGAAGTATCGCGCCGTCGCGAAAAGAAGAAGCGCTTACGCCGCGATGAGCCCGTACAAAAGTGTATCGCGCCGTCGCGAAAAGCAGGGGCGCTTACGCCGCGATGACTACGTGGACCAAAAATCGCGCTATCGATTCTGGCCTTGTTTCTTGATTACACTCCATAACTTGACACATCCCCACAGATTTGTAGCGCGAATCCGTCAACATCTGCTGACTGATACACGGCAAGAAGTCGCCAACAATCTCCATCGGATTTCCGGCATATATCCGTCGCCCAAGTCCGACTATGGATTTAACCGGAAAACCCCGGGAGACCTTGCCTAAAAGACGGTGGTTTAAAAGTGAAAGCGCGCGCCGATTTCGACCGATATTAAAAAACGGTAATTTTCTCCGAAAAGGCCAATGGCGGGACGAACCTGTCCGTAGATCTCGACGTGATTCCTGCCGTTTAGCGGAATCGGGTAATACAAGCCGATGGGTAATTCGAGCGCAGACAAAGTCATGAGCTGTTTCTTTCCCTCTTCCTCCTCTAACCACAACACTTCACACAATCCACCGCCCACGTAGATGGGCAAGTAGCTGCCCTTCCCTATCGGTATCAGTCGTCTAAAAAAATAGAGCAGGTCAAGGTTCAGGTAAACCCCTTTGGGGTTCCACAGGAAGGCGTAGCCGGCGCCCCCTTGGAGAGACATCTCATAGGTCATTTCGTAGCGAAAGTTTAATCCCGAAGGCTGTCCCGCACCAACCCCGATTCCAAAACCATCGGCGTAGGCCGTGACCGCGCACAGCCATGCGGCGATAAAAAAAACCGTAAGCAGCACTCTTTTCACAATGACCCCCCTTTAGATACTCCATTGATAGCCCGTATAAAAGATAGGAATAGCGGGTGCGGATGCCCCACTTTGGATAGGAACTCCGGGTGATACTGCACTCCGATGAAAAACGGATGGTCTTCCAATTCGACGGATTCCACAAATTCGTTCTTCGATCCCACGATCAACCGCTTTGAGCGGTTTTCTTCATTCGCCTCTTCCGGCAACTTCAGAAAGGACCGGCAAAGCTCCCAGTTCACCTCATACCGGTGGCGGTGGCGCTCAAAGACCTCTTCCAAGTCACCGTAGGCCTCGTATAACCGCGTGTTCTTGAAGATCGGCGCTCGCTGTGCCCCCAGGCGCATCGTGCCACCCATCTGCAAAGTCTTCTTCTGCTCTTCCATCAAATCGATGAGCGGACGCTCGGTTTCCGGGTTAAACTCCGTGGAATCGGCCTCTTTCATCCCGAGCTGGTTTCGAGCGAATTCCAAAATCATCAGCTGCATACCGAGACAGATTCCGAGGAGGGGTTTTCTGCGTTCGCGCGCATAGCCGATCGCCTTCAGTTTTCCCTCGATGCCGCGCTTTCCGAATCCCCCCGGGATGATCAGTCCTCCATAATCCTTGAGGAGGAGGTGTACCTCCTCTTCGTTCATCTCCTCCAATTCCTGCGCATCCAGCAGGGTTGGTTTCTCTACCCCGCACAAGAAGATCGATTCGATGATGCTCTTGTAAGCGTCGTCCGTCCCGAGGTATTTTCCGACAATGCCGATCTTCAGTGGTTTGAAGACCGTCGGATAGTCCCATTGGAAGTCCCGGGAAGCGGTCAATTGGAGACGATCCAGGATGATCGTGTGAAACCGCATATTGTAAAGGTTTCGCGGAACCTCGTAGACGTTTTTGTTATCCGGTAGGTTGATCACCATCTCCGGTTTGATGCCGGCGAACAGAGCGATCTTCCGTATTTCTGGCGATTCGATTGGTAGTTCGCTCCTGGCCGCGATGACGTCCGGTTGGATCCCGATCCTTCTCAGGAGTTGTACCGATTGTTGGGTGGGCTTCGTTTTGTACTCGTTCGTGACTTTAAGGTAGGGAACATAGGTGATATGGATGAAAAGGAAGTTTTCCTTTCCTTTCTCCAGGACCATTTCCCGTATCGTTTCGAGGAAGACCTCTCCTTCGATGTCGCCCACCGTGCCGCCGATCTCTATGATCACGACTTCGGCCTCGATCTGATTCAGCCTTTCTTTGACTTCGCCGGTGACATGCGGGACGATCTGAACGGTGGACCCGAGGTACTTCCCCCCCCGCTCTTTGGCGATCACCGAGGAGTAGATCTGGCCTGCTGTGATGTTGTTCTCTTTTCGCATATTAAGGCCGATAAACCGTTCGTAGTGCCCAAGGTCTAGGTCCGCTTCATACCCGTCCTCGGTGACAAAAACCTCTCCGTGCTGGTTCGGGTTCATCGTCCCAGCGTCCACGTTCAAGTATGGATCGATTTTTACTCCCAGCACATCGATCCCCAGCTCTTTGAGTAGACGACCGGTGGATGCCGACAGTATCCCTTTCCCGATACCGCTTAATACGCCGCCCGTCACGACGATATACTTCTTCGCCACGCAGTTCAACCCCCCTCACAATACAAGGATTATAGCATAAAGCAACCTTTTCCAGGGTTTGGTGTGGGTCAAGTTATGGGGTGACATAACTAAGAGGTTCATCGCGGGGTAAGTGATTTTTACGACCCTGCGATCTACACTTTGCCCTTTCTACGCCGCAATGGGCTTGTACAAAGGCGTATCGCGCCGTCACGAAAAGAAAGTGCGCTTACGCCGCGATGACTACGTGGAATAAATATCGTGTGATCGATTCTGGCCTTGTTTCTTGAGTACACCCCATAACTTGACACACACTTCACACTTGCTCCGGCGAGTTCTATGCTATAATCTTTCCAAACACAACAAAGTGGGTGAATGCGATGTTCAGGATGCCGGAAAAGATAACATACGCCTTACCAGAGCTAATCGGAAACACCGAGCTCTTCGTCGGGAGAAAGAAGGAGTTCGATTTCTTTCTTGGAGAGTGGTACGACCGTTTGATTGGAAACATCGCTCGAAGTCAAGCGATCGTCGCCAGACGAAAGAAAGGGAAGACGGCGTTTTTGCAGCGGCTGTTCAATATCCTGTGGAGCTGCCCGGATACAGGTGTCATCCCGTTCTACTTCAGCGTAAGAGAGATGAAAACAACCCTCGCAGAGTTCTCGAAATCCTTCTTCGCCACTTTCACGAATCATTACCTCTCTTTTTTGGAAAAAAACGTTGAGTATCTTCAAAACCCCTATTCTTTCGAACTACTGGATAGACTCATAGAAAAAGTTCCGGAGTTGAGCCGACATTATGAATCCATAAAAAGATATAAAGCGGAAAACGAGTGGGGATTGATGTGGGAAGTGGCGAGCCGCGCGCCTTCTGAGATAGCAGTAACGCAAAAGATCAAAATCGTCCAAATCTTGGAAGAATTTCAGAACCTCAATGAGTACGTTTTTGACTATCGGGGGCAAAAGATCGATTCATTGAGCGGGACGTACCTTGACCTTGCTGAGAAGAGGGAAGCTCCGCTCATCATTTCGGGGAGCGAAGTCCACGGGTTGTTAGAGATCGTGCGAAAACTCACGGCACGGTTCGAGGAGAATGTCCTGGAGAACCTCCCGGAAGAGGAGGCGAAAGAAGCGATTTGGAAGTACGCGGAGATCTATCGAACAAAGATCGACAATGCCGGAGTGGACAAGCTTTGGAATCTCACACGTGGAGACCCTTTGTATATCTATGCGCTTTTCTCCTCATACCACAACGCAAAAAAAGATTACGATCGAGAGGACAACGTCATCGAAGTGTACACGCAAGAGATCAAGAGCGGACTGATTTTCAAAACTTGGGGCGAATACCTCGCAGGAGTTTTCTTGGAAGCGAACGAAAGGGATGCGAAACGGATTATGCTGTACCTGTTTCAGGCGGGCAAAGAACGCACTCGAGCGCGAATAATCAAAGACCTCAAGCTCGATATAACCGATTCAGAACTGAAAACGAAGCTGCAAAAGTTAATCAAAGCGGATCTAATCTCATATGGGAGCACCGCATCTAGATACGTGATCGCGAAAGACAAAACCTACGAACTCCTCTTTCGACGGCTCTTTCAAAAAGAGATCGACAACTCCGTCCCAGATATCCGCAAAGAGCTGAGCCGGGAGATGGGTGGGAACGCCGCACTTTAGTGCGGCATGTTAAATTAGAAGAGAAGAGTGTTTCTCACGGAGAACACAGAGGGCACGGAGAACGCGGAGAGAACATAGATCGCGGCGTATGTAATTTTCGTCTTCGCGACGGCGCGATACGCTTCGGAACTTTCTGCCTACCCGTTTCTGATACTTTCGATACAAAAACGGAGAAAAAGCTGAGCGTGTAGCTTTGTAAAAAGGACAAAAGGCGGATGTGGGAGCGTAAAATACACTTACCCCGCGATGAACCTGTAGTAACCGTGGTGTAAGCACTTAAGACTTCACAGGGTGCTCCCAAGAAACCAAGACGTGCCAAACCAAAGTTCGGTTTCCCTATGGCGTTTAAAAGTACCTTTGCTCTGTGCCCTCCGTGGGACCCCCCTTTTTTTCTCTTTGCTGGGCGGATGATACGCGCGCGTATGCGGCGGTCTTCATGTTGTTACCTCACAATAAAAAACCGGCCTCCTCCCTCCAGTACACGCGGTCTGGAGCGAAGCGTCCGGTTAGGTATATACGTCGGTTCTCCATCCCACAGTGCGCTCGGCCTGTGGCGAAGAACTCGACGTGGTACGATTGCTGAATGGCTTTGATTATACCATACCGGATTGAGACGGTTAGAAGTCGCTGTGGGTCAAGTTATGGAGTGTAATCAAGAAATAGGGTAAAGAGACCCGGTGAGCCCCTCCTCCTCACGTTTTGTGGCAGAATAATCCGGCTTGTTGTTATAGCTCTTTCGGAGGGTGGCCTTTTGCCCTTCCTCCTTTTCCCTTTTTTTGTTGGGCCGCGGTATTATACCCACACGGGGTTTGTTGTGCATACGAACGATATAGCTGAATGACCATTCGGGTCATTGAAATTTCAGTTAGAATAGTTTATAATGGCATAAGAGAACAGTTCGGCTCCTTCTTGTTGAAAAAGGCATTTCCCCAAATGTGAAAGAGAAAGAATAGGTTCATATAAAGCCCTTCGTGGTGAAAACAAAATATGAAAGGGAGGAATGGCATGAAAAAAGTAGGTGTAGTGGTTCTCTTGTTGCTGCTCGTCTTGAGCAGTCTGTTTGGCGCCGAAGCGATCAAACGCGGCGGGATGTTGCGGGTGACCCCGATGAAGCAGGGGGTTTTGATCCAGAACTTCAACCCCTTCTCTCCGAACTCCTTGGAGGTCGCAGTTGGCTGTTTTTACGAAACCCTGGTGTTTTACAACCAAGGCACCGGAAAATTCCATCCCTGGCTGGCAACAGCCTACGAGTGGTCCAACGACCTGAAAGAGCTGACCTTTACGCTCCGAGACGGTGTAGTCTGGAACGACGGCACACCCTTCACCATTCAGGACGTCCTTTTCACGATGGAATTGGGTAAGAAATTCCCCGGACTCAACATCGCCCCGATTTGGAAACAAGGCTTAGTCGATGTCGTCGCGAGAACCTCCAATTCCGTGACCTTCGTCTTTGACCGTGTCAACACGACTCTTATCTACCGTGTGGCCGACATTTTTATCGTGCCGCGACATATCTGGAAAGACGTAGAAGATCCGTTAACCTGGACCGGAAACCTGCAACCGGTCGGGACCGGTCCCTTCGTGTACGAAGCGGGGTCCTTTACGGAACAATCCTTTAAGGTCATCAAGAATCCAAGGTACTGGCAAATAGCGCCCGATGGCAAGCCGTTGCCTTATATCGACGGCATCGTGTACATTTCGACCACCAACGAACAAGTCGGTCTGCGGTTGGCCCGTGGAGAATACGATTGGGCGGGCTATTTCGTGGCCAATATCGATGAAGTGTACGTTCAAGCCGATCCGGAGCACCACAAGTACTGGCTGCCTGAAGGAAACCTGGTTTATTTGAACTTGAACAACCTCCGCGAGCCTTTCAACAACTATAACGTGAGATACGCCCTGAACTTCGCGTTGGACAACAAGGAGATCACGCGCATTATGGCCAGCGGCGCCGTGCCCTCTTCTCCGGGCTGGGTGAAAACGCCCTTCCTGTACCTGGCGAAAGAAGCTCTAGATAAGGCTGGTATCGAGTATGACCCGGATTACACCAAAGAGCTGTTGGAAAAGGAAGGGTATCGACTCAACGCCAAAGGGATCTATGAAAAGGCAGGCAAGGCGCTTTCCTTCAACCTCTACGTTCCCACCGGTTGGACGGACTGGATTATGGGCTGCGAGGAGATCGCCAGACAGCTGAAGGAAGTCGGGATCGAGGCCATTGTCACACAGGCCGCGTGGCCTTCTCCGTACGTGGATGACTACCTGTATTACGGAAACTACGAGATGTGCTTGGGTATCTCGGTCACCGGCGCGGGCCCATATTTCCAACTCGAATACATCGCGCACCCGAGAGCTTGGGCGCCTTTGGGCGAGCGTTCGGCCAATTACTACGGAATGCGCTACAAGAGCGAAGAGATCGGAAGACTACTCGACAGTTACACGCAAGAACCGCTTGAATCGAAGCGTGACGAGATTATGAAAAAGGCTCTCTCCCTCTTCCTCAAAGACTCGCCTTCCGTGCCGTTGTTCTTCAACCCGACGTGGTACGAGTACAACACCAAGCTCTTCGTCGGCTGGCCGAGCGAAGAAGATCCCTACTGCTTCCCCAGCCCGAACGGGATGCATAAGTTGCCCCTATTGCTGAAGGTTCATCTGCGCTAAGGCGCATTCAAAAGAGAGCGCATAGAGACGCCCTTCTGGGCGTCTCTATCTTCAAAAAACTGTGCGTCGAAAGCTGGATAGGGGGAAATCGTGAAATACTTCTTTCGCAAGATAGGCTTGTTGTTGTTCGCCCTCTTTGTGGCGATGACGTTGAACTTCTTTATACCCCGTATGATGCCGGGTGACCCCGCCAGGGAGTTGATCGACCGGATGCAGGGCATTCCGCCCGAAGCGATGGAGTCGATCCGGATCGCCTTCGGGCTAGATACCAAAGACACACTGATCGTCCAGTACGGCAAGTACCTGCTGAACGTGTTGAAGGGAGAGCTCGGCATTTCTTTATCTCGCTTTCCTACGCCCGTTAGGGACGTGCTGAAGATCGCGATCCCGTGGACCCTAGGCTTAATGGGTTTCGCAACGATCCTCAGCTTTTTCATCGGTACGATCCTCGGAATTGGGGCCGCCTGGTCCCGAAACAAGCGTTGGGCAACGCTGACGGTGGGGACCTTCATTTTCATCCGGTCCTTCCCCTACTTCTGGTTGGGGCTGCTGTTCATCTATTTTTTCGGCTTTCGCTTGCAGGTTTTCCCGATCGGAAACGCCTATTCCTTCTACGTTCAAAAGGGGGGATGGGACTATTTTCTCTCGGTTCTCTATCACGGCTTCTTGCCCGCCCTCACTATCACGGTGAGCTCTCTCGGAGGATGGATCTTAACGATGAGAAACAATATGATCAACGTTTTGGCCGAAGACTATATCACTGTCGCCTTGGCGAAGGGGCTGCCGCTGCGCCGGATCAAGAACCTCTATGCGGCGAAGAACGCGATGCTACCCTCTATTACCAGTTTTGCGATGTCGCTCGGATTTGTCGTAGGCGGCGGTCTTCTGACCGAGATGGTCTTCGCCTATCCCGGTGTGGGCCTGATGCTGTGGCAGGCCGTGCAAGCGAAGGACTACGCGATGATGCAGGCGATCTTTTTATTCATATCGGTTGCCGTTTTGATCGCGAACTTCCTTGCGGACCTTGCGATCCTTCTACTGGATCCTCGCGTAAGGGATAGTGGTCGCTGATGTTCAAAGACATCGGAAAACTGTTTTTAGGGAACAAGAAAGCCTTATTTGGCCTGCTGTTACTCCTATTTTTTGCCTTGGTAGGCCTCCTCGCCCCGGTTATCGCCCCGTACGACCCAAAGAGTAATCGGGTGGAAACGATCACGGTGCTGAGCGAGGAGCGCGACCGCTCTCGAACGATCAGCCGAGAGGATTTGGATCCGTCCACCGAAAAAAAGGTCTATTCGCAGAGTGTCACCACGACCTATGAGCGGATCACGAAAAAACTGCCTTTGAAAGGAAAACCTTCGTCCGCGCACCTTTTAGGTACCACCCATTCGGGGCAAGACATCTTCTCACAATTGATCTGGGGAACGCGTGTCAGCTTGACGGTGGGATTGGTCACCGGGTTGTTCACCACGGTCTTGTCCCTCTGTTTGGCGCTGATCGCGGGCTATTTCGGCGGTCTGGTGGACGATGTCATCTCGCTCTTTACGAACGTCTTTTTGGTGATCCCCTCCCTCCCGCTGATGATTGTCATCGCGGCTTACGTGACCGTCCGCGGCGTGATCCCGATTATCCTGATCTTGGGTTTGACAAGCTGGCCTTGGCCGACCCGCGTCCTGCGTTCGCAAGTCGTCTCTTTGAAAAATCGCGATTTCGTCAGGGTCTCAAAATCCTTAGGAGAGAAACCCTCCTATGTCGTGTTTAGAGAGATTTTGCCAAACATGATCTCTCTAGTGATGGCCTCGTTCTTCTCCTCGACGATGGCGGCGATCATCGGAGAGGCGACCCTCGAGTTTATCGGGTTAGGTAACGTCTCGGTCGTCAGCTGGGGGACGATGCTGTATTGGGCGCAAGCCAACGGCGCGCTCTTGGCGGGCTTCTGGTGGTGGTTTCTTCCTCCCGGTATCTGTATCGCTCTGATCGGTACCTCCTTCGCGTTGATGAACTTCGCGATCGATGAGATATCGAATCCCAAACTCAGAAAGAGATGAGCGCTATGAAAGAGACTCTACCTGAAAGCATATTGGAATGCCAGGACCTGGTAGCCGGATACGAGTTGAAAGCCGGCTTCGTCCGGGCCGTGGATGGGGTTTCCTTCGCGCTGAAGCGAGGAGAGTTCCTGGGGATCGCGGGCGAATCCGGTTGCGGAAAAACGACGCTGGCGTATGCGGTGATGCGCTTGTTTCGCGATAACGCGAAGATTAAAAGCGGAAAGATACTCTTTGGCGGGAAGGATATCACCCACGCCCCCGAGGAAGAGATCAAAAAGTTGCGCTGGGAACACATCTCTATGGTCTTCCAATCCGCGATGAACGCGCTCAACCCCGTTCTGCAGATCGGTGAGCAACTCACCGACGGTTGGCTCGCCCATAAGCGCGGCGAGGTCCGCGAGGCCAAAGCGCGAGCGTTGGAGGTTCTGAAACTGGTCGATATCCCCGAAGACCGGTACAACGCGTACCCGCACCAGCTCTCCGGAGGGATGAAACAGAGGGTGATGATCGCGATGGCGCTGATGTTGCAACCTGAGGTCATCATTTTAGATGAACCCACGACCGCGTTGGATGTTGTCGTTCAACGGACCATCATCGAAAAGATCCAGGAGTTGCGGAAAACCTTCCGGTTTTCGGTAATCTTCATCACCCACGACCTTTCTCTTTTGGTGGAGATCAGCGACCTGCTGGCGATTATGTACGCGGGGAAGATCGTTGAATATGGGCCCGCCTCTGAGGTGTTTTATAATCCCGTTCATCCCTATACCAGAGGATTAATGGCCTCTTTCCCCACGCTGAGCGGGCCGATCGTGCGTATGGGTGGCATCGAGGGCAAGCCGCCGGACCTGATCGATCCGCCTTCGGGTTGTCGGTTCTATCCTCGATGTCCAGACAGACACGACGGATGCGATCGTGACACGCCCCCGCTCCGGCAAGTCAGACCCGGCCATTTCGCGGCTTGCGACGGTGAATGATATGACTGAAGAGATATTGAGATTGGAGAGCGTATCAAAACATTTTCCTATTCGCTCTTTCCGGCGGTTCGGAGAGGTCGTCCACGCGATGGACGATGTCTCCTTCATTCTGGGAAAGGGGGAGGTACTTGCCTTAGTGGGCGAATCGGGCAGCGGAAAAACGACGACGGCCAGCGTGATCGCGCAGCTGTACCCCATCACCTCCGGCGTGATCCGATTGGCGGACCCCCGGTCTCCCAATGGCTTCCAATCCGTGAGCCGGAAACTCTCTGGGAAGGAGTTGCTCAGTTACCGCAAACGGGTACAAATGATCTTTCAGGACCCGTTCGGCTCCCTCAATCCGACGCACACGATCGAACACATCCTGTCTCGCCCTTACTTAATCCATGATAAAGTGGTTCGCGAAAACGAAGGAGAGAAACGGAAAGCCGCACTAAAAAGGCAGTTGCAGCAGCTCTTGCGTAGTGTTGGACTGGAGCCTCCCCAGCAGTTTTTGGATAAGTTCCCGCACGAGTTATCCGGCGGCCAGCGTCAACGTGTGAACATCGCCCGTACCTTTTCCATAGAACCGGAGATCGTTCTGGCTGACGAGCCCACGTCGATGTTGGATGTGTCGATTCGCATCAGCATAATGAATATGATGCTGGCCTTCCAAGAAGAGAGGCAGATGAGCTTTTTGTACATCACCCACGACCTGGCCGGGGCGCGCTATATGGCTCAACGGATCGTCGTGATGTATGCGGGGATGATTATGGAGATCGGCACCTCCGACGAGGTGGTACAGAGGTCCGCTCACCCTTACACGAAACTGCTTCGTTCAGCAGCGCCAGCGCCCGAAGAGGGGTTGATGAGGAAGCGGCTGATCACTCAGGGAGATATTCCGTCGTTGATCCATCCGCCCTCTGGCTGCCGTTTTCATCCGCGCTGCCCCTATGTGATGGCCCAGTGCTCAAAGACGATACCCCCGCTCAAAGAAGTCGAAAGCGGCCATTCGATTCGGTGTTTCCTATGACGCCCCGTTTCCTTCTTTGACGCGAACGTAAAACTCAACGGTAGTTCCGCCCTTTTCCGCCGGTTTGATGGAAATCGCGCCCCCCATCTGTTCCACGAGGTCGCGGCAGATAGACAGCCCTAAGCCGAAGCCGGGAGAGCGACCACGACCGCCTTTGTTTGGTACCCGGAAAAAACGGTCAAAGACATACGGGAGATAGGCTTTGGGAATACCGATCCCGGTATCCGAAACGGACACATGTAGCTCGCCCTCCGCGCGGTTTCCTCGAGCGTTGCCGGCTTCTACAGGGATATAGCCAACCTCCAGCCGAACGGACCCTTCGCGGGTGTACTTCACCGCGTTGTCGACGAGATTGTTCAAGACTTTTAAAAATCGGTCCTGATCGAGAATGATCGTTTTCGGGATATCTTGGGCGATCCGCTGCTCGTAGGAAAGGTTTTTCTTTTTGGCCAGCTGGGTATAGTTCCTGTTGCAGTCCTCGAATAGCCGTTTCGTTCTGATGGCTTTTGCCAGTGAGGTAGGCATCCCCAATTCGATTTGGTGGATTTCTAGAAGAGCTCCGACCATCTTTTCGAGTCTTCTGGTGTTGCTGTGTATCATTTCCAGAAGCGGTTTCGTCGGGGCCGTACTTTCTTGCAGCAACGTTTCGACAGCGCCTAAGATAACCGTGAGCGGCGTTTTAAGGTCGTGATTCACGCTGGCTAGAAGCTCGGATTTTTCGCGACTCGCCTTTTCGGCTTTAACCTTGGCGTGCATCAATTCCGTTTGTCTCTCTTTTTGGGCGGTAATATCGACGATCGTACCGATCAATCTCACGGGGCGGCCTAAAGGGTCGCGGTCGATGACTTTCCCTTGGTCCAAAATCCACTTCCAGTCCCCGCTGAGTGTTCGCACGCGGTATTCCGTTGAGAATTGATCCGCTTTCCCGGTCAGGGGGTCTTCCAGCGCGAGTAGAAAGTGGTCGAAATCATCCGGATGTACGATCGCCGCCCAAGCGGCCTCGTCAGTCGTAAAGGTTCCCGGTTGGAATCCAAACATCTGGGTCCAGAACCCGTTTCCAAAATACCTCTTGTTCGGGATATCCCAATCCCAAAGGCCCACGTGAAGGTCCGTCAAAACACGGTTCAGTCGCTCTTCGTTACCGTATAGTTCGGCCTCTATCCTCTTGTGTTCCGAGATATCGTGGATGAGCGCGAGCGCCATCGCTCCTTCAGAGTGCTTCGGGAATAGAACTGTCCCTTCCTCCTGAACCCACCTCGGCTGCCCGAGTTCGTCGATCAAGCGATAGTCGAGCGAGTACTGAGGCGTTTTCAGCCCTTCGAAATACTGCCGATAACTTTCTTTATCTACGGGGGCAACGAAATCCGTCCATAAGTAGGGCGTTTTCTCCCACTCTCCGAGGGGAAGCCGAAAGGTCTTAGAAAAATAGGCGTTTGCATAGACGATGCGGTGATCAGAGAGAGAGCGATAGAATGCCGAAATAGAGGCGTTTCTGATCAGCTCGAAGATCCTGTCGAGCAGTCCTTCTACGGATATCCGTTCGTTGAAACCCTGGATGGAGGGTTTCTCTGAAAGCTCGTTGTGCTTTTTTTCTTTCATCCTGCGCCCTCTTTTCCTGACAACTTGTTTTCTCGAACCCCGACGAGCCGCTCGCCCCGGTACAGGCCTGGCTATCGAGCCAGCTTAAAAGAGGTTTTGAATCGATTTGGCGATGTTTTCCGCCAATAAGTTCAGTACTTCGGGTTTTTGAAGATCCCTTTCAAAATTCGAGTTCGAGATGTAGCCGCATTCGATCAAAACCGCCGGCATTTCCGTGTACGCGATGACAGCAAAGTCGCCGGGTATCACCTTACGAATCGATAGCCCGGACTTCTGTAGTGTGTCGCGGATGTTTTCCGCATACTTCTTGCTCTGGTTGGTCGACAACAGCTTTCTCTGCACCTTTGCCTTGACCGTTTCTTCGGATAAGGCCCCATACAGTCGATTTAGACGTATTTTGTAACTTTCTTCCGACCAAGGGTAGTAATAGACCTCGACGCCCTGCACGGAGATATCTTCGAACGAGTTCAGATGCAGACTGACGAAAAGGTCGGCCCCTTTGTTGTTGGCAAAAATCGCCCGCTGTTTGAGGTCGACGAAGACATCGTTTTCACGGGTCAGGTACACGATGAAATCGTTTTTCTCCAAGTACGACTTTACTGCTTTCGACAAAGATAAGACGACGTTCTTTTCGTAGGTGCCCCGGTTACCGATTGCGCCGGGGTCGATACCGCCGTGCCCCGGGTCGATCACGATCTTATTTTTCGTGTTGACCACGATCTCCGGGATCACCCGGTTTTGTGTCCGAATCCAGAGCGTCCCGTTCTCTTGGGTTACCACCGCCTGCCGGTCCGGTTTCGTGACGATCTCGAAACGGATGAAGGCCTTGAGCGTGTCTTGTGTGCTATTCGCGACCTGTATGCGATCGATCCCTAGGCGAGCGTTGGTTAAAAACCAATCCCGGTTCGTCATAGATCCGTAGACATCCAGTAGAAGCCGCTCCTCACTCTGTTCAGAGATGACGAAGTTGACCGGTAGCTGGAAATTGAAAGCGTATCCGTCCGGTATACTAAAATAGTAGAGCAGATAAGAGATTTCCGAAAACACGTGGACTTGGCCTTCTTTGGTGACAACACGTAAGCCGAACAGCTTGCACGTCTCCAAGAGGGGAAGAAAGAAACGGTTGTCCAAAATGAGCGGCTCGTTGGATATGTACGCGGGCGAGTTGTTGATCAACACCGTTTGGGAGTTATTGGAAAAGAGTATCGAGTTTTGGTTCCAATTCACCACCAGCGTCTTACTGGCGTTGTTCCACTCGTATCGCGCGCCTATGGCGTCGAGGAGCGTGACCGCGTGGACATACAGGATGTCTCCCAAAGTTTTGTATTTTTCGGGCGGAGTTTTGTTCTCCAGCAGATACACTTCCACGGAAAAGGAAAATGTGCAAAGGCAGAGAAGGAGGATCAGCGCGATCAACTTTGTGTTTTTCATGGTCACTTCCATTTCGATTGGAATAGATTTCTTTGACGAGAGTGACTCGACGTTTCTTCGCGAATTATACCATAGATCGTTACGTTGAGTGCGATACGGCTTGGCATTTGGATACGCCGAACTTTAATCCGGCATGTCTTTAAAAACCAAAAGATAGTCTCGCACAGAGTACACAGAGGGCACGGAGGAAAGATTCTTGGGAACTGCGGACTTAACAGGTTATCGCGGGGTAAGCGGTTTTTACGACCCCGCGATCCGCTCTTTGTCTTTCCCAAAAGGGTATCGCGCTGTCGCAAGAAGAAGGGTCGCTTACGCCGCGATGTCCGTGGGGTTATCGCGGGGTAACCAACGGGACCCCGCGATCCCCCTATGCACTGAGCGCTTACGCCGCGATGTTGTGCTTGGGAACGCCAACTTTTAAGTTGGCGTGTCTTTCCAAAACCAAAAGATAGCCTCGCACAGAGGGCACGGAGAGCACAGAGAGAACGCTGAGATACATCCTGGTAACGTCGAACTTTTTAGGTTATCGCGGGGTAAGTGGTTTTTACGCTCCCGCGATCCGCCTTTTGTCTTTCTGAAAGCGTATCGCGGCGTCGCGAGAAGAATGGTCGCTTACGCCGCGATGTCCGTGGGGTTATCGCGGGGTAACCAACGGGACCCCGCGATCCCCTATGCACTGAGCGCTTACGCCGCGATGCTACGCTTGGGAACGCCTGGGAACGCCAACTTTTAAGTTGGCATGCATTGATAAAAGGTTTCGCACGGAGAGAACACGACACATGCCACACTAAAGTGTGGCGTTCCCAGCAAAGAAAAAAAATAAAACTATGCCGCACTAAAGTTCGGCGTTTCCAGCAAAGAAAAATCTATGACCCTGCCACACTAAAGTGTGGCGTTCCCAGGGGGCTCTCAAAAGCCTGGCGCTCCCAGGCGTTCTCAGTGTTCTCTGTGCGAACCCTTTTTCTTTTTTCTAAAAACCGTGCCAAACTGAAGTTTAGCGTTCCCAGCGCGTTCGCAGGCGCTCCCAGAAACCCGCGCCGCACTGAAGTTCGACATCGTTAAAAGAAAGCGGTACTGTCGACTGGTCCGAGTTACGGTTCCCACCGGCAGTTCATACCCCCAGACTGCACCCGCACGGTTGCGTAAGGGTTCGTCGTTATTGTATAATACCGGGCATACCGTATGAAGAGATCGGAGGGTGAGAGGATGATCGTTGGCTATAAAGGAATAAAACCGAGGATCCATCCGTCTGTCTTTATTGCGCCGACGGCCGTTATCGTCGGAGACGTCGAGATCGACGAAGGAAGCAGCGTTTGGTTTGGGGCAGTCGTGCGTGGGGATATGTCGGGTGTGAAGATCGGCAAATACTCGAATATCCAAGACAATTGCACCATCCACACGGAAGCTGACCATCCGGTGACGGTGGGAGACCACGTCACCGTGGGGCATAACGCGATCGTGCACGGTTGCGTCATCGAGGACGCGGCCTTGATCGGAATAGGGGCGATCTTGCTCAATGGGGCCGTTGTTCGGACTGGCGCGACGGTGGCCGCGGGCTCGGTCGTGAGAGAAAACCAGTTGGTGGAGGAGCGGCAATTGGTGGCCGGTATCCCCGCCGCGGTGAAGAAGCTCCAAGCCGAGGAGACGACCGAGCACCATCGGAAACACGCGCGAAAGTACGCCGAACTGGCGAAGGTTTATGTAGAAAATTAACAATCGATAAAAGGAGGACGCTATGGTATCCGCAACGAAAGAGATCATCGAGAAGGAGATGACGATCTCCGATATAGAAAAACGGTTTCACGTGAGCACGCAAAGGGCAGTTCAATTGTTTTGTCAAGCCGCGAAGGTGTCCAGTCCAAACACCAGTCAATTGGACGCTTGGAGCAAACAGATCATCCGACGGGTTCACGCGAAAGCCAAACAGTCGGCCCAGAACCGAGAAGAAACCTGCGACTCCGATTGTTGTGACACGTCCGGCGGATCTTGCGATCAGTGCCGGGGATGCCACTAATCTTCAAGGAATGCGCTTAAGCTCCGAGTAAACGCGCTCATAGAAAAGATCGGCTATTTTCGAAGAACTGTCACGAGTTTCTGATCGGGCATAGAGGTAGACTTTCAGCTTCGGTTCCGTTCCGGAGGGTCGTAAAGCGAACCAAACGTTTTCCCCATAGAGGAACTTCAAACAGTTGGTTTTTAGGGCCGGCTCGGGCGGTTCTTCCAAATAATCGATCCGTTGGGTCAAATGCGCGTCTCCGATTTCGGTCAAGGGTACCGACCGGAATCGGTTCATAATGCGCCCTATCCTTTCCGCGCCTTCCTTTCCTTCGAGAACGTAGTTGATCATCCGCTCTTCGTGATGCCCATACCGCCTGAAGAGCTCCTGCAACCATTCGTATAGGGAATACCCCGCCTTTTTGTGGTAGGCAGCCGCTTCGGTTAACAGCAGCCCGGAACTGACGGCGTCTTTGTCCCGGACTCGGGTGCCGTAGACGAAGCCGATGCTCTCTTCGTAACCGAACAAAAACTGGCGCTCTCCGGTTCGGTCGTATTCGTTAGCTTTCCCGCAGATATTTTTAAATCCCGTGAGGGTGTAGACCGTGGGAATGCCGAAAGTGCGCGCGACCGTCGGGCCGAAATCAGAGGTGACGATCGACGTGACGATAACGCTCTTTTCGGGTATCCCTCGCGTTTTTGAGAGGCTATCCAGGATATAGTGCACCAGGATCGCGCCCATCTGGTTCCCGGTCAATGGCTTGTACTCGCCTTCGGGCGTTCGGACCATCGCGCCTAACCGGTCCGCGTCAGGGTCAGTCGCGAGCAAGAGTTCGGCATCACACGCTTTCCCTTTCTCTATGCTCAACGCGAAGGCCTTCGGGTCCTCCGGATTCGGGTAGGGCGCGGTCGAGAAGTCCGGGTCCGGGGTGAGCTGTTCGGCGACCGTTTCGATTTGCTTGTACCCCTGTTCGTTGAGTAGGGGGATCAGGTGGGCCGCGCCGGTTCCGTGCAGCGGGGTGTAGACCATCGATAACATCTTGTCCACATCCGCGTTGAGGGAGCACGAGGCCACGTACCGTCGGTATCGTTCGTCCATTTCCGACGAGAGCACGTCGATCAAACCGACGGATACGCCTTTCTCGAACGGAAGGCCTTTCAAGGAGAGGTAGTCCTGTAGCCCCAAATAATGGGCGGTGATGCGATCGGCGATGGCGTCGAGTATCTGAGAGCCTTCTTCCCAGTAGACCTTAAACCCGTTGTACTCTTTCGGATTGTGGCTGGCCGTCACAACGACACCGGCGATGGTCCGCAATTCCCTCACAGAAAACGAGAGCTGCGGGGTCGGTCTCGGTTCGCTGAACAGGTAGGTTTTGATCCCGTTCGCGGCGAAAATCTGCGCGGCGATCTTTACGAAAAAGTTGGAGTTGCGCCGGGTATCGTAAGCCATCACGACCCCTCGGCTCTTGGCTTCCTCACCTGATTCCGAAATGACGTTCGCGAGCGCTTGAGATATTCGCCGGATGATGTAGGGATTCATACGGTTGGTACCCGCCGCCATCTTCCCCCTTAGGCCCGCGGTTCCGAAAGCCAATTCTCTGTAAAACCGGTCTTCGACTTCTTTCGGATCGTTCCGGATGCCGATCAGTTCTTCCTTCGTTTTACTGTCCACCAGCGGGTGGTTCAACCATTCTTCGTAAACCGCTCGATAGTCCATCGGCTCACCTGCCTTTTATAGGTACGATTCAAGATTCGTGTTCGTAGAGTGCGATAAGCGCTTGTAGCGCGCTCGCGGGCGTCGCTCTTCCCTCTGCCATATCTTTCGTTAAGGCGATCAAGGCTTCCTGGATCGCCGGTTGCTCGTAGAATCGCCGTCGTAGGTATTCGCCGATCAGGGTGTGCAGCCATTCCAAGGATTGCTGTTGCCGGTTTTTGAGGAAGGCGCCTTGCTCCTTTCGCATCGCGATGTAACGCAGAACGTCTTCCCACAGCTCTTGGACACCCTCCCCGCTGAGGGCCGAACAAAGCGCGGTCGGTACCTTCCAGCCGTGACTGGCGGGGGATATGACGTGGAGGACGTTGCGCATCTCTCGTTCGAAGGCCTTTGCGCGCAACAGGTTTTCACCGTCGGCCTTGTTGACGACGATGATATCGGCAAGCTCGACAATACCTTTTTTAATACCTTGCAGTTCGTCTCCCGCCCCAGCGATCATGAGCAGGATGAAACAATCGACCATCGAGTGAACAGTCGTTTCGGATTGGCCCACTCCGACCGTCTCGACGACGATCACGTCGTATCCGAAGGCCTCGCAAAGCAGGATGGTCTCCCGACTCTTCTGCGCGACGCCGCCTAAGACGCCCCCACTCGGAGAGGGCCGGATAAAGGCGTTCGGATGTCCGACCAACTTTTCCATACGGGTCTTGTCCCCCAAGATGCTGCCACCGGACAGGCGACTGCTCGGGTCTATGGCCAAGACCGCGATATGGTGGCCCTGTTCGCATAAGTAAAACCCCAAGGTGTCTATCAGCGTGCTTTTTCCCGCGCCGGGAATGCCGGTGAATCCCAAGCGGATCGACTCGCCCGACTTTGGCAATAGGTGTTGAATCAGTTCCTGAGAGAGGTCCCTGTCAGCGTCCGCGCGGCTTTCGATCAAGGTGATCGCCCGCGCAAAAACCGTCTTGTCTCGCTTTTCGAAGCCTTCGAGATAATCCTCCAGCGTCAGTTTTCGTCTTTTTCGCGTCTTTGCGCTACCTAGCGACAGTGTACCGGAAGGGCTATTCTCAGGCGTTACGGAGCCGACCGCGCCGGAAACCACGCGAGTCGCGAACCGATCGGCTTTGTCTTCTTCGTGCCATTCCGGTAGGGAAGACGCGGTCTTAGGCATCCCCCGCTCGGACATTAGCGATGGGTTACTCCCTTTCCGCTCTCCGCTCTTCTCTACCGGATGGTCGCTCGAGAAATTTTCTATTCTCTTATGCATACCCTAGGCGCTCGTTCAATTCCTTCAGAATCCTGACCGCGGCCACAGGGATCAAGGTGCCCGGACCGAAGATCAACGACGCGCCATGCTCTTTCAAAAACTCGTAGTCTTGTGGGGGGATCACGCCGCCGGCGATGACGATGATATCCTCCCGCCCGCGTTGTTTCAACTCCTCCACCAGCATCGGCAACAACGTCTTGTGCCCGCCGGCGAGCGAGCTCATCCCGATGATATGCACGTCATTCTCAACTGCTTGAGCCGCCGTTTCCGCCGGGGTTTGGAACAACGGGCCGATATCCACGTCGAACCCGAGGTCGGCGAAGGCGGTGGAAATCACTTTCGCCCCGCGGTCATGACCGTCCTGTCCCATCTTGGCGACCAGGATGCGAGGCCGCCTTCCCTCCGCTTTTTCGAAGTCTGACACCATACGGCGAACCTTTTCGATCTCTTCGGGATCCGAGTATTCGGAGCTGTATATCCCGGATATGCTTTTCACCAACGCTTGATGCCTCCCCGCGACCTTTTCTATTGCGTAAGAGATCTCGCCGAGCGTGGCGCGCGCCCGCGCGGCTTCGATTGACAGCGCCAACAGATTCCGGTCTTTTTTCTCCGTCGCTTGGGTGATCGCGTCCAGGGCCTTGCGCACATCCTCTTCACGGCGTTGTTCTTTCAATTGCCGGAGCCGTTGGAGCTGATTCTCACGCACGACGGTGTTGTCGACCTCCAAGATGTCGATCGGTTTTTCGTCTTCGGGTTTGTATAGGTTCAACCCGATGATCGGCTCGCTCATCGAGTCGATCTTCGCCTGTTTCCGCGCCGCGGCCTCTTCAATGCGCATCTTGGGCAATCCGGTTTCTATCGCTTTGGCCATACCGCCCAACGATTCCACCTCTCGGATATGCGCCCAGGCTTTGCGGACGAGCTGATCCGTCAGCCATTCCACATAATAGGAGCCGCCCCAAGGATCAACCACGCGACAGATTTCGGTTTCGTTCTGCAGGTACAGCTGTGTGTTTCGAGCGATGCGCGCGGAAAACTCGGTGGGTAACGACACTGCCTCATCCATCGCGTTGGTGTGGAGCGACTGAGTGTGCCCGAAAGCGGCGGCCATCGCTTCGATACAAGTCCTGGCGATGTTGTTGTACGGGTCTTGCTCGGTCAGACTCCAACCGGAGGTCTGAGAGTGCGTCCTCAGAGACATCGACTTCGGATTTTTAGGATCGAAGGTTTTGATCAACTTTGCCCACAATAGTCGGGCGGCTCGGAGCTTCGCCACCTCCACGAAGAGGTTCATCCCAATGCCCCAGAAAAAAGAGAGTCGGGGAGCGAAGGAATCGATATCGATGCCGGCTTTGATACCGGTTTTTACGTACTCGTACCCATCGGCTAACGTGTATCCCAGCTCGAGATCGGCGGTCGCCCCAGCCTCTTGCATATGGTATCCGGAGATGCTGATGCTGTTGAATTTGGGCAAGTATTGGGCCGTATATTCGAAGATGTCGGCAATAATCCGCATAGAGGTTTCGGGGGGGTAGATATAGGTGTTGCGTACCATGTACTCTTTCAAAATATCGTTCTGTATCGTGCCGGTGAGCTGCTCCAAAGCCACACCCTGTTCTTCCGCGGCGACGATGTAGAAGGCCATGACCGGCAAGACGGCGCCGTTCATCGTCATCGAAACCGACATTTGGCCGAGTGGAATGCGATCAAAGAGTATCTTCATATCCAGTATCGAATCCACCGCGACCCCAGCCTTGCCCACGTCGCTGACGGCCCGTTCGTGATCGGAGTCATACCCCCGGTGCGTCGGAAGGTCGAAGGCGATCGAGAGCCCTTTTTGCCCAGCGGCAAGATTCCTCCGGTAGAAGGCGTTGCTCTCTTCGGCGGTCGAGAACCCGGCATATTGACGGATCGTCCAAGGTTGTAGACTATACATCGTGGCGTAAGGGCCCCGTAGATACGGCGGCAAACCGGCCGTGAATCGCAGGTGAGGAAGGGAGGCGATGTCGTCGTAGGTATATAGAGGATGAAGGACGAAGCCTTCGTTCGTCTTCTCCTTCATTTCATCTAGATTTTTCTCCATCGCAGAAGTAAAAAGGTTTCCCCATTCTTCGTAGGTCGCCCGTTGCTTTTTCAGGACGAGCGGCATCCGTGAAAAATCAGGAAAATTAGGCATCCGGCATCACCTCGTTTTGTATCGTCGTAAGAAAATCGACGAGATCGCACCCCATATAGATCCACCGATCGACCCCGCCGTCTTTGTAGGCCTGTTCTTGTCCCGAGGCGGGTTTTCCGGCCAGGACCACTCGTCCGTTCGGGAAACGGGCCTTCAGTCGCGAGGCGAGTGGCGGGACGATCTCGGGATAGAGCTCATCGCTGGAACAGATAACGAAGATCCCGGCGTCTCCTTCCGGAAGTGCCGGAAGCTCCTCTATCGCCTTCGAGGCTTCATCAAGCGTGCGTACGCCGGGCGTTCGCTCGGATTGGAATCCGGCTACCTCAAAAAAGCCTTCAGAAAAATCCGCTCGGGCTTTGTATTGTGTGAGGGAGCCATAAAGGATCAGGTAGAGTGGGAATCGGGCGCCACGCCGCGCCTCCCATCTTTCCGTTCTCTCGCGTATCCCTTCAAAGGCTTCCGTAGAGCGGTAGGGTTTCAGGAGCTCGATGGGTGTGGGGTCGCTACCCGGGGTCAGCAAACGCTTCAATGTCCCGATGGTTCCGCCCTCCCTGAAGAATGAAACGATCGCCTCCATCGCCGCGACGTCGCCCTTAAGGAAAGACTTGCCCACTTCCTTTGGGAGAGAGAAGTGGGTGCGGGTCTTCATATGCTGACGATACCGCTCGAGGGGATCTGCCGTGTCCCCTTGCCGGAAAAAATCCGAGGACTTCTCTTGTCGATTCGCGAACAATGTGGTACCGATGAAGGGGCGTTTTCGGGTGCGGACGGGTTTGTCCCGTTTCTCTCGAGACGCGTCAATGGCTTTGTGCACCCATCCTCCTTGCAGCGCCTTGAGTATGCCACCTAGAGATTCGATCTCTTGGAATATCGCCCACGCCTTTTTGCAGAAAGACTCGGTGAGCGACTCGACGTACCAAGACCCCGCGGCGGGATCGATCGGGTAGGTCAAGCGGCTCTCCTTTTCCAAAATGTGGTGCAGATTTCTCGACACCCTTTCCGAGAAGGCGTTCGACGAGTTAAAGAGCGCGTCGTACGCCGGAATCTCCAAGCTGTCGACACCAGCGCTCACCGCGGAAAAAGCTTGCGAGGTATTCCGCAAGAGGTTGACATAGGAATCGTAGAGGGTTTTGTCCCAGCGCGCCACTTTTGCGTGTATGAAAGCGCCCTGTACGTGTCCCGGAACCTCGAACGCCTCTTGAACTTGGTGAAGTAGAACCCGTAACGCGCGGATTTTTGATATTTCCATAAAGAAATTCGGACCGATCCCGATGGAAAGGGCGATGGAAAAAGCGGCATCCGCCTTACTCACCCCCCGGGTCAGCAGTTCTCGTAAATACTCCGTGTAGAGACCGAGGACTATCGCGACTTCTAACGCCGAATGAGCGCCCGAATCTTGGTAATAGTCTCCTCGGATGAGGATGGTCTTTATGTCGAGTTCGTGTTTTTTGACCCACCTAATGAGGGCCGGCAGGGTATCCAGCTGCCAGGAGACGGAGCCTAGAGATAGGCCGTTGCAGGCCCATTCCGAGAAGGGGTCTCCCGCCACGATCCCGTGTATCTTCGACCTTTCGCCATTTTTAAAAAAAGCCGAGGCCAAGAGACCCAAGGCGGTAGCCGGGTTTTCTCCCGCGTAGAGATGGAGGGGGAGGCGGTCGATTGGCACGTCGGCCAAAACGGTCGCAAGATCTTCCCTGCAGAAGAGGTTTAACCCCTCAGTCGGCTCTGCGGAATCTCGTCGAGTCCCTTCCGGATCCTCCCATCTACGAGTGGCGCGGTCTATTTCCAGGTGAACACAATTTTGACCGCCTTTTATCTGTTCGTGTATTCTCCGGTTCGCCTCGGCGGGATCTGACAATCGAACCGGTTGCGCGAAACGCCAGACTTGTTTGAGATACCCAGTCGGTTCAACTCCTCTTTCGAAGGCACTCACACCCGGAAATTGCTCTGCGACATCATTTTTGAGGTAATCATCCAGCGAATAGATCGGTTGGACGTCTATCCCTTCGTCCGTTTGAAACACCAATTTCTTTTCATAAGGTGCGCCTTTCAGCGCTTCGATGGCCAGCTTTTTCCAATCCTCCGGCCCCGGAACGTCGAATTCGGTAAAAGAACACAGTTCTTCTTCCATTATGATCCCTCCCTGAAAAACAGGAACGAAACGCTTCTTCCGTTCTCCGCTACTATTCTACCAAATCCCATAGCCGAATTCAATCGAAGTGTGGGTCAAGTTATGGGGAGACATAACTAAGAGGTTAATCGTGGGGTAACCAGCGGGCTGACTTCGGAAACTCACGAAGTCCCGCGATCCCCTTTTGTTTTTTTACGCCGCGAAGACGTCGGGGTATCGCGCCGTCGCGAGAAAAAGGGGCGCTTACGCCGCGATGACCCTTTTGTCTTTTCTCGCTCCGCTATTGACATTTTTTCGTCAAAGTGAGATAATGACTAAATTGTCGCGCGCATTTATAACGTATGGAGGCCCGGGGATTCCAGAAAGTTAAAAGGATAACCAAGCCGGGTATTCCAAGTTTTTGTCGGTAGAATACAGCTGTTTAGCGCCATTCCCTCACCCCGCACCAGGAAAACCCGAGTCCCTTCGACGCTGAGGTGAGGAAATAGGGCTTTGAAAAAATGGGGTAGTGATAGCGAGGGTGTCTCTACGCTTTTCTCGGTCGTGTTGCAGCCACGGAACCAGCCTCATCATCCCCTCTTTAACACGAAAAGACCATTTGGCGAAGGTCTTAGAGTTCTTGTTTCTTTCGCCTTCTGGCATTTCTGATTCCGTTTCTGAAAATAGCCATTCGACACCTAGTACGGTCGTTGCGACCGTCGAGATCACTTGTGGTTACGCGGTGAGCAACGATAGCACGTCAAAAAACTTAGGAGGTGCCATATGCGAGGAAAGTTCAGTATGAAAAAGGACTGGGTTTATAAGATGCCGGCCCATTTCTTGGGCGCGCCGTTCTATCCGTATCGAGCAATTTATCCGGACATGCTCGCTATAGAAGTCAGTTATGAAACCGATGCGGAAAGGTTGCTCCAGTACCTGCCCGATGTCTTTGAGCTGCGAACACCGGTTGTGTCGATTCAGTACTCAAATTGCCGGGATGTGGAATGGATGTCGGGAGGCGATTACCGATTGATTCAGGTGACTATCCCGACAACGTTCAAGGGCGAAGGAGATACACAAAACCTTGATGGCGACTATGCGTTGGTCGTTTGGGAAAACAATACCTGGCCGATCCTGGGCGGTAGAGAAGAAGATGGGGTACCCAAAATTTTCGCCGATATCGCCCGCGAACGCCACGTCGGCGAGCACTGGTTCACGGCGGCGAGTTACGAAAGCCGTACCTTTCTCACCATCGACTTCGAAAGAAAGGCGCAAGCGTCGCAGGACACGCTCGAGAAATTGAAAGAACAATCGAAGATCAATCTGTTTGGTTGGCGATACTTGGCCAACTTAGGCAAGGGAGGGGCGGCGTTGAGCCAAGCGACCCTGTATCCCCAAGAAGTACTAATTCGCCAGCTTTGGACCGGGGAAGGAAGCGTACAATGGACCAAGCTCTTACCGCATTGGCATCCTGGGCAATACAGTATCATTCAAGCGTTTGCCGAACTCCCGATAATTAGATACAATGAAGCGAAAATGATGGTGTGTTCGGCCAGCCTCAACGTCGGCGATTCTAGAGTATTAACGGAATAAGGAGTGATGTCTGATGAGCCAATGGTTAAATAACGTAGCCGTCGTAACCGGCGCGGCCTCCGGAATCGGGTTGGGTCTCACAGAGCATCTGTTGAAGCTTGGGGCCAAAGCCGTTTTTATGGGTGACTTGAAAGAGGAAAACTTGACCAAGGAGTCGGGGAGATTGAAACAACAATACCCCGGAAAGGTTTTCCCGATCCTCACCGATGTCACTAAACGGGAACAGGTTGAGAGCCTGATACGTGAAGCCAAAGCCTTTGACGGGCATTTGGACATCGTGTTCAACAACGCGGGTATGGGGATGACCGTGCCTACGGAACAAGTCACCTTTGATATCTGGAAATTCATTATGGATTTGAATTTTATGGGAGTGGTGTACGGCACGTACACTGCGATTCCTATTATGCGCGAGCAAGGCTTCGGCCGCATCGTGAACACTGGGTCTATCGTCGGAAGGGTCCCCGCGCCCTACCAAGCGGTGTACGCCGCGAGTAAAAGCGCGGTCATCTCTATGACGGAGAGCCTGCAATATGAGCTTGAAGTCGAAGGGCTGAGCTTTGGCGTTATCTGTCCCGGAAACGTCCGAACCGCCATTTTTGGATCGCTCGCCCCACCTCCCGGCTCGATCTCCGTAGAGGATGCAATGGAAATTATTTTCCAGGAATTGGAAAAGAAGACATTGATCATCATCCTGCCCGACGAGGTCCGTGAATACGATCGCATGTACCGAGAAGACCGTGCCGGGTTCGATCAATTCGCCCGCAACCTGGCTGCAGAACGGCGTGAAAACTACCGTACCAAAGGGACTTATTATTAATTTCGTATGAGAGAACGAATACGCGATTTCTTCTTGTCGCAAGCTCAGCTTCCGCTAGAAACGGCGATTCTACTGATTGCCGGGCTTATGGCTACACTGACCGGTATCTTTCTCTTTCCGGTAGGTACTGGCGCGTTGCCTTACTACGAAAATGGCCTGTATGGGTTATTCCTGTTCATCTTCGCCCTGCAAATGCTCACGCTCGGTAAAACCCCTTTTGGTGACGTGAGCCGGTCGATACCAGTTATCGTCATCGGAATCGGCATCGCGATTACGGGCATCGTGACCTGCTTCATTCCGGACCTGCTCAGCCACATCCCCCGCCTCTTGCTGTTCATCTGTTTTGCTCCAGGCGGGGCGCTGCTGTTGCTCCAGATGATCTTTTCCAAGGATAAACTCCGGAATTGGCTCCGATTGGGAAGCCTCTTTCGACACCTGATTTTTAGTTGCGCCGCCGTCTACCTGCTGTCCATTCTCATCGGATGGCTCGTCTTGATGTCGCCCAAGATCGATGTCGCGATTACGGCTCTGTTTGTGCTGACCTTCGGCATCGCGATCCTCTACCTGGCGGTCGTCCTTCGAAAGGTATACCTGACCTATCCGGAGGCGGAGACAAAAGACCCCGGAACCGGCATCCTTTCAACCGACAAAATGCTCCTCCTCGTCATCGGACTCTTCATGGTGGTGCTGGGCGCTTTGCTGATTCCCGTGTCTTTGGGTCAACTCCCGTTCGCGGGGAGCGCGCAGCTCGGCCTGCTGATGGTCATCTTTTCGATACAAATGCTGGCCTTGGGCAGCACCCCGATCGGAGCATTTCCGCGCAGTCGGGCGATGATCTTGGTCGGATTCGTGTTCGCGGGGCTGGGTATCATATCTGCGGTGATTCCCGGAATTCTGGTAGGACCTTTGACCCTCCTCATCGGGTTGCTGAACCTCTTCGGAGGGGCCATCTCCCTCGGCAAAATGGTTTTTTCCAAAAATCAAACGCCGGCGGGCTCCCCCCAGACGGTTCTTTCTGTCTTGAGAAGGCTATTCATCACTCAGCTTGCCTTGGCCCTTCTCTCTATTATGTTCGGTACCTCGATGTTGATACCCTCGCTCCTGCCGGGACTTCTTGTCGGAGTGATCTTGTTCGCGAACGGCTGCCTTCTTTTGTACTTGATCTACATACTTATATCCCTGGACAAGGTTATCAAACAGCTGAGTCAAGCGTGAGGATCCCAAAGGCCTCGTGGATTTTGGTACAATAGTCGGGAAGGGTACGAAGCTTTTGTTTGTTGTAGAAGAAGTAGAAGATCTCCCTTCGTAGATCGGTATGATATAGAAATTGGAGGAAAGAAGCGCCCGGACCTAAACGCAAACGGCGCGTCTCTCCGAGAAAGGAAGGGACCGATCTGTCTCGCGCATCGCTGAAGGCTAAACTACGCGAGGCCTTCCCGGCTTTAGGTATAAAAAACTACCGATACTTTTGGCTTGGGCAGATGGTTTCCTTAATCGGGACCTGGATGCAAACCTCTGCCCAAGCTTGGTTGGTTTTGGAAATCACCGACTCGCCCCTGTTATTGGGGTTGTTGGGTGTCGCGCAGTTTACCCCCGTTCTTTTATTCTCCCTTCTGGCTGGAGTTTTCGTGGATCGCTTCTCGAAGCGAACGCTTCTTTTATACACTCAGGCCATTTCCATGGGGTTGGCCTTTGTGTTGGCTCTTTTGGTGCTGTCCGGTCGCGTGGCCTATTGGCAAGTTTTTCTCGTTTCATTGTCCTTAGGGATAATAAAAACCGTGGATATTCCTGCCCGACAATCGTTTATGACGGAGCTGGTCGGCAAAAAGAACCTTCTGAACGCGATAGCCCTCAACTCCACGATCTTCAATTTGGCCCGAATCGTTGGGCCGGTGCTTTCGGGTATGATGATGGGATGGGTGGGCGCGGGCTGGTGCTTTTTTATCAACGGTGTCACCTTTCTCGCGGTGTTGATCGGGTTGTGGAAGATCGAGCTCCCTAATGTGGGATTTAGGAAAACGCGCGAGCGCGTGCTACCCGAGTTATTAGCTGGACTTCGGTACGTCCTGCGTCACCGTACACTCTTTGAAACGATCGCGCTTCTCGCTATCGCCAGCATTTTTACGATGAACTACAACGTGTGGATTCCGGTGCTGGCCAGGAATCAATTGGGCTTGGGCGCATCCGGATACGGTTTTCTGATGGCGAGTTTAGGCGTGGGCGCCGTCATCGGCTCCTTGCTCTTAGCCTCGAACAGTCGAAAAGGAATCCGCCAGGGATTGTTACGCGCTCTGCCAATCCTGACGGCGCTGCTGCTCATTATGACCGGACTCACGAAACAGTATGGGCTCGCCGTCGTCTTGGTCGCCGGAATCGGGATGCTCAACACCGCTTTCACCACGACGGCGAATTCATCCATGCAGGTGTTGTCGGACGATGAATATCGAGGACGAGTGATGAGCCTCTACGCGCTGGTTTTCACGGGGTCTTCGCCGATAGGAAATACCTTCGTCGGCTGGCTATCCGACGCTTACACCGTCTCACCGGCTTTGATTCTTTCGGGCAGCTTGGCCCTGATCCTCCTAGTTTTCACCGGACTTGTTTCTCGCAACGGAAAGAAAACGCGTTCTCGCGACTCAGCGTTTC
Source organism: Thermotogota bacterium ADurb.Bin062 (assembly GCA_002071085.1). Taxonomy (GTDB): domain Bacteria; phylum Thermotogota; class Thermotogae; order MWEM01; family MWEM01; genus MWEM01. Next base: position 30,519 of record MWEM01000030.1, read on the forward strand.
AGGGAGATTCATAGGCAAATAGAGAGGAATAATAGCTCCTCACCGGAGCACCTGGTGGCGCCAACTTTGCAATCGGAGAGCCTTTTGGGCTTTTGGGGTCGCGCTGCTGGAAACGCTTGGGAACGCTTTGGGAACGCCTACTTTTAAGTTGGCATGTCTTTTCAAAATCAAAAGATGGTTTCGCACAGAGTACACAGAGAGCACAGAGAGAACATAGAGAAACGCCCTGGGAACGCCAGCTTTTAGTTGGCAGGTTTCCTGGGAACGCCGGACTTTGTGGTTCATCGCGGGGTAAGTGGCTTATAATACGACCCCGCGATCCGCTTTTTGTCTTTCATAGAAGCGTATCGCGCCCTCGCGGGAAGAAGGGGCGCTTACGCCTGGATGCTGCGCTTGGGAACGTCTGGGAACGCCAACTTTTAAGTTGGCATATCTTACTCATCCTGTGCGTGGATGTAACAGCAAAACCAACAATCGCTGTGAAGCCTTTGAATAGCTGCACTCAGAGAAAATGGATTCCGTTGTTCTTACAGAAGGCCGAGAGAAATAGGTTACAGCGAAAATCGAAAAAGCCAGTCTAATGACATAAAAAAGTTCGCAATGGGTCAAGTTATCTTCTGATGTTTGTAGTATTCTTAGTAGGTCATTGAAAATCAGATAAGCGATAGCTATTAGGATCAAAAAATGGCTTTGCGCGCTTTCATCACGCGAATGGCATTTCGCCAAAGAGAGGTTCTGCTTTGCGAATTTGAAAAATGACTCTATCGTCCATCGGAGGGAATAGTACTCGATGATCGCCTCGCTCGGAAGGCTTATATCGGTACAGGCTAAAAGGGCTCGTGAACCGTCTTCCAGCTCCGTCACCACGACTCTCACCGGTATTCTTAAGGATTGAACTTCGGCATCATAAGTCCGATAGCGGATGACCTTATTTCCTAACCTAAACGTACGGTTCATAGTCGCGTTAGCCACCAATTCCTTCACTTTCTTCCATTCTCCATCAACACATAGAATGATGTTGCTCTTGAACCGGCCGATGAAGTCTGACTCGAACAGCTTCTTGCAAGATTCTATCAGGGGCGCATTCGTGTACCAACTGTCTGCAATGATTATCGCGTGACGTATGAAATGATCTTTGAGCCAGGATATGGCCATCTCTATCTTAGAGCGATAGGGCTCCCCTTCCTCTTTTGAAGATTTGGCAAAGAGCATATCCAACGGTTGGAAGACCTTGTTCTTTACCTCACCTATGGTCAGGATGACCTGAGAGAGGATAAACCTTTTGTCGCAATGGTCATAATGCTTGGAAGCAAACGGTATCAACTTCCCTCGGCGAGGGATCTGAGTGTCGTCGATGACCAGAATGTGGCGGTGTCGGCTTGTGCCTTCCCCCACCATCTGTCTTCTGAAGAGCGAGAACAAGCGATTTTTCATCGTTGCCCAGAACTCCTCGTGAGATTGAAGAAAGCGGAACAGTGTGGTGTGGGAGACGCTGTAGTGTTCAT
>MWEM01000031.1 GCA_002071085.1 Thermotogota bacterium ADurb.Bin062
ATCAATGCCACGATCCCCTGGCCATTGGGTGGGAGCTCCCAAACGGTATACCCACGAAAATCGACGCTCAACGGCACCACCCATTCGGCTTGGTAATCGGCCAAATCCAACGAATCCAGGAATCCGCCAAACGACCGAACGCAGCGAACGATCTCTCGAGAAAGCCGACCGGTATAGAAGGAATCTGTTCCAGTCTCGGCCAGCTCTTTCAGGGTTCGCGCATGGGCATTAGAACTCCACGGCTCACCGGGAAAAGGTGCGCGTCCCATAGGCGCAAACGTGCGAAACCATTCTCCGAAAAGCGAAGTGCTCGGTTGCTGTCGATAGGTTTGGAATGCTTTTTCCCAACCTTTTCCTGTCAAAACAGAAACGGGGTATCCGTTTTGAGCGTACTCGATCGCGGGTTGGAACAATGCGTCGAAAGGCAGAACCCCGAATCGTGAATGAAGCTCTTTCCACGCGCGAGGGGCTCCGGGAACGGTTACCGGAATAGGCCCATAACGCGGGATTTCTTGGAGTCCCTCCCGTTTCAACACCTCGAGCGATAGGCTAGCCGGAGCGTACCCGCTGCTATTCAAGCCGTACAGCTGGTCTTCAAACAGGACAATGGCGAAAGCATCCCCACCGATCCCGTTTGATGTGGGCTCGACCACGGTAAGCGCGATCGCAGTCGCAACCGCGGCGTCGATCGCGTTTCCGCCCTGCTCGAGCATCCGTAAACCTGCTTGCGCGGCTAAATACTGCGAAGTTGCCACAATCCCGTTCGAGCCGAATACCGGGTATTGTATTTTCGGCCGCCGGTTCTGGGTCACGTTAAATGGAAACATTCTTTCCCTCCCTCTAGAGAAGCGATCTTTTCACGCTATTATATCCCTTCTTAGCCTAAAAGAGTCACCAACGCGTGGAATAGCCTTCTCGTCCTGCGCGACGCGGCTCCACTATCCACCCCGTTATCATACCCGAGCAGAGTGCCATCGATGAAAAAGCGCGGAGGAAAGACCTGTGGGCAAAAAGCCCTAGTTTGCAGAATATCGGAAGGAACATCGGATCAAATTCCCGGAGGGGTGGCGTCCAATAAAAATAGAGGGTGGTCGAGGGAAATTCGGATCGATCGCGGCTTTCAATCTTCCTTGTGGTCGTATAAGACGCGTTCGACAAAGAGGCCCTTCTGACGATCCAGATAAATGAGCTCTTCCTCTTGCTCGATGTCAGCCACAATCGGGGTGGTGAGCGCGTTCTTCCGGTTCCCCTTCACGACGACTTCCCGACCATTCGACAACAACAAGCGGGTGCCGACCGGATATATCCCGAAAAGCCGAAGAAAACAGGAAGCGATATAGGGGTCGAAGATTTTTCCCGCTTGCTGGATGATATAACCGATCGCTTGGTAAGGAGACCACCGCATCTTGTACACCCGGTCGCTCGTCAAGGCATCGAATACGTCGGCAATGACGATGATGCGCGCGCTTTGCGGGATTTCTCTTCCTTTTAACCCGCTTAAATAACCGGATCCATCTATGCGTTCGTGATGGTAGAGGATCTCGTGTAAGATAATAGGATTGTCTATCCCCGAATCCAAAGCCATTTGATGACCGTACAGGACGTGTTTTTTCATCAGTTCGAATTCATTGTCGGCGAGACTCGTTCGTTTGTTCAATAGCTCTTTCGGAACGACGAGTTTTCCGATATCGTGGATCAGAGCGCCCGCGACGATCGCTTCGGCTGTCTCCCGATCACCCGAATAGACCTCGATCGCTATCAACCCCGCAATAATCGAAACGTTGACTTGGTGGCAAAAGGTATACTCATCAAAAGTGCGCATCTGAGAGAAGAAAGGGACGACCACATCCCCATAGTTTGACAACATATTCCGGACCACTTGCCGAGAGAGGGTGGATACCTCTTCAACCGGTATCTTCTGCTCCCTTTGGACGGCATCATAGACCTTCTTTACCCCTTTTTCCATCTCCTCTAGTACTTCAGGGCTCAGAATCGGCTTAATCGGCGATTTATAGGTCTCCCTTGACTCCGTCAATATCCATTCTATTCCGTGACGGACCAACCTCTCTTTGATCGAAACAGAGACCGTTTCGCCCATATGCACGATCGTTTCTCCGGTTTCGTATTCGGTCAATGTTTCCGCGATAACATCTCCTGCGCGGATTTCTGATGTGCGTTTCCATTCGAGCATTTTTACCCCTCGATTTCTTTATCGGTGTATTCGTTGGCTTGAGTCTTCAGTAGGATGAATGCCCCTTTATTATACACGTTTTTTGAGCAGATATGAAGCTTTCACGACATATTCCAACTGAGTTAACTATCCGATGCCCCCACCCACTACAACCCTGATGTGAAGCCAAAGACCCACTTGCGCGTTCTTCAGACCGCCTCGAAAAAAAAGCCAAGATGATCACTAAACTGTAAATTTTACGAGAACGATGTGATTTGAGTAGAAATACGCTATAATCTACGGCGATGAGGAGAGGGGGATAGCTGGAACACAGATGGAATACGAACAGATAAAGGCGCTTTACCGGTTGGCGAAGGAATTTTTGTCTGCGGAACCCGTGGACTTACTACGTACCTTGAAAAAAAGCGTGAGAATTATCCATTCTCTATTCCCGCGGTGCAGTCTGTGGTTGTGGGTGATCGGAAGGGAGCGAGAACCTTGGACGTGTTATTGGAGCCACTGTCACACGGTTGGGGACCAGTCCCGATGGCCCGACGGGCTCGAAGGCCCTCTTTCAAACGGAGAGCGAGGCGGTGAAAAAGCAGCGGATCGACCGGGTATCCGTATCATATCGGAGGGCAAAACAAAAGCGCGGGTCTTTATCCCCCTTGAACACCAAAGACGTGCGTTAGGATTTCTCGAGATTCTCCATAACAAAACGGTTAGGATAGAAGAAGGGGAGTGGATGGCTTTTTACCGTGAGCTCTCTTCGATTTTCTCTGGGGTCCTTCTGCGCCTAAACAGAGCCCCCGCGGAAGAGATCGATCTTTCTCGGATTCGGCTCCCCGGAATGATCTGGGAAACCGAACCGGATGGCCGATACCGGTATGTCGGTCCGAGGTCAGAAGAATTGTATGGGTATCTGCCAGAAGAGATGATCGGGCAACCACGTCAGGATTTTTTTGAAGGGCCTTCAGAGACGATTCCCTCAGATCTGGAACCTCCCATCGTTCCCCGGACTAATGAAATGTGTTCGAAATATGCCCGGGTGAAACGAAAGGGGGGCAAATGGCAGCAGATAATCGCCAGCGAGATGCCTCTATTCGACGAATCCGGTAAATGGAGCGGCTTTCGTGGCATCGATCACATCTATCCCGAACCTTCATCAACGGGCCCCTTTCCCGGTGTAAACCAAGAGTTGGAACGCCGCGTGACCGAACGGACCCAAGCCTTTCAGCGGATGATCGAACGATACAAGACCGTTCAAATGCGACTGGAGATGGTGTTATGGGCCGCAAACCAAGGGATTTGGGATTGGGATTTGCAGACAGACACGATCTATCACAATGAGAATTATTACACGCTTTTGGGTTTCAGCAAACGCGATTTTCCCGATCCGAATAAGGTATGGAGGCAGCTAACCCATCCGGATGATATCGATCTCGTCCTAAAAGCTTTAGACGATCATTACTCCGGCAGCAAGCCTTACTACGAAGTCGAATATAGAATGAGAAAGAAGAACGGCGAATACGCGTGGATTCTCGATAAAGGCCGTATCGTCAGCTATGGCGAGAATCTCGTGCCGTTGAGAATGGTGGGGGTCCATTCCGACATCACAGAAAGGCGCGCCTTCGAAGAGGAGCTAAGGCAAGCAAAACAAGCGGCCGAAGACGCCAATCGCAGCAAATCGGAGTTTATCGCAAACGTTAACCATGAGCTACGGACCCCTTTAACGGTGATTATGGGATTGGCTGAAACGCTCTTAATGGAAATGCCCGATAACAAGAAGGAGTTCCCAATCCATATCCTGAAAAACGCTAAACAGCTATTGCTTTTAATCAACGACATCATCGACCTTTCGAAAATCGAATCCGGAAAGTTTTCATTAGCGAAGAAATCGTTCCAACTCGCGGAGACGTTGGACTATATCCGCCAAAGTTTTGCGCTAGAAACAGAGAAAAAAGGAATATCCCTAAAAATCCTAGGGCCTTCCATAGTCTTGTATGGAGACCACGTACGGCTCAAACAAATCTTGACGAACCTTGTCGCCAACGCGATAAAATTCACATCCCAAGGCGGCGTGACCCTTACCTGTGAAATTTCCTCCGAAGAAGAGAGCAAAGTCGTCCTCCTCTTCGAGGTTCAAGATACGGGTATCGGCATTGGAGAAAGCGAACTCAACAAGATTTTCGAAAGGTTTTACCAAATCGACGGGTCTAATCATCGGAAATACTCCGGGACAGGCCTTGGCCTTTCGATAGTCAAACAGCTGGTGAGCCTTATGAACGGAAGCGTCTGGGTGAAAAGCCAAATCGGCGAAGGCACTACCTTCTACGTCCGTATCCCGTTCGCGTTGCCGAACCGTCCTCTAAAACCCTCTACGAATACGGAACGAGAAGTAACTACGGAATAAACTATGGACTGTGGCGCCTTACAGATGTTGTTTTTTTCTACCCCGTGGCCGCTTTTCTAACTCACCGAGTCTTCTTTTTTCCTTTCGCCCCGTGGAAGTCCCTTTGAGAAGAACGGAATCGCCGTTTTCTTTGTTTTCGATTCCCCATTTGTGATATATTTCCTCCTGAGAGAAGAAAACACACATTTCGTTGTTTCTAAGGGGGTAAGGCAAATGAATAAGAAAGAGATGGTGGACAAGCTCGCAATGGAGACGGGGGTTACGAAAAAAGAAGCGGCTCAGTTTCTCGACGCCTTCGTGGACGTCGTTTCCAACGAATTATCGAATGGCGGAAACGTGAGGCTCGTCGGTTTCGGCACCTTCATGGTCAAAAACACAGTCGAACGCAATGGCGTCGATCCCAGGACCAAAAAACCCATAAAAATCCCGGCGCGAAAAGTACCTAAATTTACCGCCGGCAAAGACTTGAAACTCAGGGTCAAGTAAAAAAGCGGGGAAACCCGCTTTTTTACTTGACTTTTCCTCACCCGTATGCTAAAATAGGCCTGAAAGTTCGGGTGTGTAGCTCAGCGGGAGAGCGCTTCCTTCACACGGAAGAGGTCGTAGGTTCAAACCCTGTCACACCCACCAAAAAAAGAGACCTTTTTGCGGTATGTTTGTCGATATGAAGGGTCTCTTTTTTTGTGGGAAAAGGTCTGAAATCCCTGATTTAGACCCGAACCTATGAACGCAGCGACTCGCTGGTGGGTATAATATCGAGACGCAACAAATAAACGGGAAGAAGAGAGGGAAAAGTATAACCCCCGAAGGAGCCAACTTTAGAGCTCATTAGACCCTTACAGGGGGGTAAAGAAGGGTATTTTCCGATCCCGCGAAGAGTACGAAGATTATCGCGGGGTAACCAGCGGGCTGACTTCGAAAGCCCGCGTAGTCCGGTGATCCGCTCTTTGCCCCTTCTACGCCGTGAAGCTCGTGTGTGTTATCGCGGGGTAAGTGGTTTTAAGGCCCCGCGATCCGCCCTATGCCCTTCTCAAAAGCGTATCGCGCCGTCGCGAAAAGCAGGGGCGCTTACGCCGCGATGCTCGTGGGTGTTATCGCGGGGTAAGTGCGTTTTACGCCTCCGCGATCCGCCCTATGCCCTTCTCAAAAGCGTATCGCGCCCACGCAAAAAGAAGGGGCGCTTACGCCGCGATGCAGCGCACGGGAATACTCCCAGTGAAAAGATAAAACCACGCCAAACTCAAACTAAAGTTTGGCGTTCCCAGGGCGTTCACGAGAATCTTTCTCTGTGTTCTCTGTGCCCTCCTTGAGAACCCTGTTTTTCACGACATATACAAAAGCGTATCGCGCCGTCGCGAAAAGAGCGGGCGCTTACGCCACGACGACTATATGGACTAAAAATCGTGCCATCGATTCTGGTCTTGTTTCTTGATGGCGCCTTATAACTTGACCCGCACGCGTCTCACTCAGTTTCTATTTCACTTCGATCTCGCCGATCATCTTTCTCTGGCGAACGGGGTCCTTGCCGTACTCTTCCGAAGCGCTTTCCGCCAAGTCGGCCAACAACTGGGCGAACTCCGGATCATTTTTCTTGAGGTTTTCGATCCGTTCGTTGAACTGTTCAAGACCCAAACGGTACTGTAGCCGGTCGAAGCCTTCTCCGTAAGAAGCGCCCCGTGTCTCCATATCAAGAATGTATTTTTGCCAGCTCTCTTCCCAAATCGGGTCCAGATATTCCGCGGCAGAAGCCGAATACGCGTCCAAATCGTCGGCCAACTGCGTAAAGATCACCTCGGCCCCTTCGTGGGTCGGACGGGCGGCATGCTTTTTCACAACGCTCCGCAGCACTTCCGGATTGTCGATGATCATACAAGGGCGAAGCAAATTGTCGGTATGGGGTTGGTGCATACGAATATCCGCGAAGAACGGGGATTGAAGGCATTTCACCAAAGACTTGTCTCGGATGTTATCGGTCGCGAAATGCGCGAAAATGCAGGGTTCCACGTCTCCTTTGTGGTTGATATGGATATAACGTCTCCCCCCGGCGATACAGCCGTGAACAAACGGGGCGTCCGCCCAAAAGTCCATGATATAGAAAGGTTGCTCGGAGCGGAACTTTTGGATGAATTCTCCGTAACGGTACCGTTGTTCAGGCGTTGGCATCAAATCGACGGACGCGTCCTTTCCAACCGGCATAAACAAGAAATTCCAAGCGTAAATGACCCCGCGGTCTCGCCAACCCAGATAGAACTCTGGATTCGTCATAATATCGAAATTGTGTTTGGTTAACACGAGGGACATCCCGAATAAAAGATTGCGCTCTTTCATCAATTTCATAGACGCGAGCACCTTTTCATAAACGCCTGGGCCGCGCATGAATTCCGTTTCTTTGGCGTCGCCGTTCACACTAAAGGCGACGACAACGTTCTTCAGCTCCTTCAGGCGATCGGCAACCTCCTCGGTAATGAGTGTCCCATTCGTGAAAACCTGAAACAAACAATCGCTGTTGTCCTCAAAGATTTCGGCGAGCTCCCAAAACCGGACGAAAGGCTCTCCTCCTAAGATCGTGAAGAAAAACGTCCCAAGGCTCTTCGCTTCCTTGATAATTCTCCGTAATTCATCGGCCGAAAGGTCTCCCTGTTGCGCGTATTCACCCGCATAACAACCCTGACACCTCAAATTGCATCGCATCGTTGGGCTGATCAGAATCGTATAAGGCGCAGTGATCCCGTGTTTTTCCATCAACTCTTCGTTATTGTCCATCCAGCCCAAACTGATGTTCACGAACATATTTTTCATAAAGGTGCGTACTTGGTTCTCATCTCTGGAAAGCAGCTCGATGAACCATTGTTTGCTGCCAGGGTTCGCGTTCGCCCACCCTAGAAATTTCGTAAACTTTCCGCCGGAAGAAGAGAAGAGGCTCTCCAGTTTCCCGAGATTGGCAGTTATTTTCTCAAAATTGTTTTGCGGGTCCTTGTGGATATACTTCACGGCTTGGTCGATGATCGTACCGATCGCAATCGACGAAACCTTGTCTTTCATAGACTTTCCTAAACCCATGGTTATCCTCCTCGATGATATGAGACTCACCCCATTATATTTTTCTCCCAATTTTACCACTTAGTCAAATTTTGTCAAGACTCGATTATTGACCGTTTGGTAAAATTTTAATGACCGCCCGTCATTTTTTTAACGGACGTAAGTATAGAGAGTCCAACGCGTGCTGTAATGCGCTTTCCCGTCAGTGATTAGGTATGCTGCGGCCCCGATTCGAGAGAGCGTTTGAAATAGGATTTCCGAGTCAAGTGTTTGAGCCGCCACTACGAAACAGGCCGCCTCCAACGCGGTTGGCGCGATGACTGCGGCGTATTCTATCGGCTTTATCGGTTCTCCTTTATCGGGTGACAAGAGCAGATGGTCTTCATAGGCGGCCGTCCCTTCAGGTGGAGTCAGTGTCGGATGGTGAAACAAAGCTCCAGAAGAAAGATAGAGTTCTTGATTATTCCATCCGCCCGCGATCCAATCGGCGCCCCCCGCCTTAGGCCCGAAAAACCGGATATCGCCGTCTATCTCACAATACCCTGTGGCTTTCGGATCGGTTTTCCGAATCGACTCGTACACGCAATCCAACGCGTAGCCCTTGACCGCTTTTCCGAAAAAGAAGAGGAAAGGATGATCGGAGTGGACGCTCCCGTCTTCGAGATTGAGGTCGGTGGGATAGCGATAAGTTTCGAGTGTCGGGAGTTCAAAGAGAGCATATGGGCGATAATGAATCCCGATGGTGAAGTCATAATGCCAAAGGGTTTTTTCGGAGAGGTCCTCAAGTTTCGTCAGAAAGGCGTACGTTTCTGCGTCTGTCTTTCTATTCGTTTCTGAAATGCGGTTCAACCGGGTCGTTTCGCTTTCCGGTGAAAAGAAGGAGAAACGGTTGAAGACGCGTTCTAACTCGAGTTGCGCCGCACGCAGCAGGGTCTCGTGGTCTCCCTGGCTACCGAGTACCAATCGCACCGCCCGGCCTTGTACCGAAAAGGCGTGGTCGGAGTAAGGGGTCTGGGTTCGAAGGACCATATACGCGACAATACAGACCAAAATGAAAATGACAAAACTGACGAAAAGCCGATTTCGTTTGGAAAGGCGGCGGAGGTCCATACCCGTATACCCTTTTTGCTCCTCATCAGGAGAGCCGGGCGGATCGGCCGAAAGGTTTTGCTGCGATAGGTTTTGAGACATATAGACGGTCTAGTGCCCTAACGACCTCGGATCGAAGGCGTCCCTTAAGGCGTCTCCAAAAAGGTTGAAAGCCAAAATCGCGATAAACAGGAACAAACCCGGAAGCAGCAGCCAGGTGTAATTACGGAGCGCCACGAGGTCCTGCGCTTGCGCCAGCATCAACCCCCAAGAAGACTGAGGTTCTCGTATACCAAACCCCAAAAAGGATAACCCCGCTTCTCCCAAAATATATCCTGGGATGCTCAAAGAGGCTGCTACGATGATATAGGTGGCCGTATTGGGGATGATATGCCTCCAGATAATGCGAAGGGAGGGATACCCCATCGCTTTCGCCGCTTCGACGAACTCCTTCTGCTTCAAGGATAGTACCATCCCACGGATGACCCGGGACATCCCTGGCCAGCCGATGAAGGAGAGGATGACGACGACCATCAAATAGGTGGTCGTGGAAGGTAAATCAGGAGGTAAAATCGCACGCAACGAGATCAGAAGGTAGAGCGTCGGGATAGAAATGAGAATTTCGGTGAGCCGCATCAAGATTTCGTCCGCCCACCCTCCATAGTAACCGGAAATCCCTCCGAGGAAAAGGCCGATAGTGAAAGTGATCAAAATCCCTATCAATCCGACAGACAGGGAGGTTCGCCCCCCGAAAAGGATGCGGGTGTAGATATCCCTCCCGTAGTTGTCTCCCCCAAACAGGTATAGAACGGCCGGAGAATCTACACCGAACAGGTGAAGGTTCGAGGGGATGAAGCCGAACAGTTTGTACTCCCAAGATCGAACGAACCATTTGATCGGGTACACTTTGAAATCATATTCTTCGAGAGCGATAAGAGAGATCGATTCCGTTTTTCCATCGGCGTATTTCACCGAGATCTTTTGTAGAGATTCGACGGTTTTTATTTGTGCGAGGTCGCCGATTTGCTGTAATGTTTTCACATACCTGGGATTGCTTCGGTATAGGTCCAAAGTGTCTTTTTCGACGGAGACGTTCACGAGCGGTTCTTTAAAAATACCCTCTTTCTCGATTCTCACCATATTCCAATCTTTGGTCGTTGTTTTGAATAGTCCCTCACCAGTAGCTCCAACGCCAATTTCATCTATTTTCACTTGCGCGACGAGCGCGGTGACATTGTTTTCGCCTAATGTGTAAACGAAGGGTGACCCGTTGGTTCCGACCCCTTTGACCATACGCAACTCCGAAGTCTCGTAGAAAGACCGCTGATAGGTGATAGGGTCTCGAGCCGTCTCGAGCGGGAAGATATACGGGCCGATCCATTCTCCCTTATGTTTCCAGTAGATTTTCGAAGGGGCGGCAAACCCGATACTCGCGTTTTGCTTGTAAGGACTCATCGGCGACAAAAAATCGGCGAAGATCACGATGAGGTAGAAGAAAGCGAGTATCCACATCGAAAGGATGCCGAGTTTGTGCTTTTTGAATGAACGCCACAGAAGCACACGCCTCGGTAAAAACTCTACTTCGAAAGATTCCCCAACCTGATCGACCGTCAGGTTCTCTTTCGTATTCTCTTTCGTATTCTTTTTCTGTTTATCCATAGCCTCACCCCTAATGGAAACGGTATCGGATTCTCGGGTCTACGAGCGCTAAAAGAATATCCGCGGCTAAGTTTCCGATAATGAGCATCAACGAACTGACCATCAAGGAAGCCATCACCAGATAAAGATCCTGGGCGGTAAGCGCTTGGATGACCAAACGTCCCATTCCGGGCCATCCAAACACAGTTTCTGTCAAGACGGCTCCTCCCAACAAACCGGACAAAGAGTAACCAAATATGGTGATCAATGGGTTGATCGCGTTACGTAACGCGTGCTTATAAAAAACGACCTTCCGCGGCATCCCTTTGGCTTTGGCAAATTCGACGTAATCCATATGGAGTTGATCTAAGAATTGGCCCCGCATCTGGCGCATAATCCCGGCCAAACCCGAAAACCCTAAAGTCACCGCCGGCCCGATCACGTGCCAAAGGTAATCGACGATCAACTCCCAGGTATTCATCTGCGAGCTGTTGACCGACAGCATTCCCCCGATGGGAAAAAGTCGGGTCCGAGAGGCGAAGTATAGAAATAGTAGAGAGAAAAAGAAGCTCGGAATCGAAAGCCCTAGGAAGGCGATCACAGAAGACAGCTGGTCTTTGAAGCTGTATTGTTTGAGGGCGGCGTAGATGCCCAATGGAATACCGATCGCCCACGAAAAAACGAGGGTTGTCAAGCTCAACAGTAACGTAGCGCCCAATCTTTGCCAGATCAGGTTGAACACCGGCTGCTTGAACTGAAAGGAATACCCCCAATTCCCTTTTACCACTTGGAACAACCAGGTGAGGTATTGTGTGAACGGGTCTTTGTCAAACCCGAACTCCCGTTCCAACCGTTGGACGGTTTCTCGGCTGATCGAAGGGTCTAGCCGGAACACATCTAGAAAGTTTCCGGGAGCCGCCGAAATGATTAGGAAGGAAAGGATAGACACTCCCAGCAAAACGGGTATAGACAGGATGAGCCGTCTTATGATGAACTTTAACACGTCGATTTTACCTCCGAAAGAGAAATGGGGGATTCTCGCGAATCCCCCTGAACAGGTAGGTTATTCTCGATACAGACCCCAGAGATTCCACAGGATCGGAGGCGACGAGCTGCTGCCAGGATCCGTGCCCTTCAACTCCGCCTTTTTCGCGTACAGTCTCAACGCTTGGACCGTGTACACGAGCGGCGCTTCTTCCACGAAGAGTCTTTGATAGTCCGCGAACATCTGCCAGCGTGCCTCTTCATCCATCTCTCTCACTTGGTCGCGGAAAATCCGGTCGATTTGCCATTCTTCGTTAGAGATCCAATAGTTGTCGGGGTCGGCCCAAGTTCCGACATCGGGATGGATGTTCCAGAAGTGTAGATCCCCGTCGATGCGATTGACGTTGGATCCGGAGTGTGGATCCGGCCCGCCGGTCAAGCCCATCACCATCGTTTCCCAGTTCCCGGTGGCAGTCAGGGCGCCCACCAAAGTGTTGAAGTCGATCGGGTTGAAAATGACATCGATCCCGATCTGTCCGAAGGTGTCGACCATGAGGTTACAGGCCGTTTCTCTTTGGTTGTTACCGGCGTTGGTTGTCAGAAGGAACTTGACCTGGATACCGCGATCATCTATGAGTTTTCCTTCGGCGTTCCACGTGAAGCCGGCTTCTTTGAGTATCGCCCTTGATTTCGCAATGTCGAAGGTTGCGGCCAAGTCTTCGACGGCTGGATCGTAGAACGGAGACGCCGGAGAGACAGGCCCCCATTGCGGTTGCGCTAAACCGTTGTAAATGACCTCAATCATAGTTTCACGATCGATCGCGCAGGATAGCGCGTTTCTGAATTTTTTGTTTCTAAACCAGTATTGTTGCTCTTTCGTGGGAGAGTGTTGGTTGAACGCAAGGAATAACGTGGAATAAGTCGGGCCGCAAATGCCGACGTCCCATTTCTTCGCCGCGGCTTGAGCTTTTAGGTTGGGGTATTGGGCGGCTTGAGGGGCCAAGTAATCCAGTTCTCCCGCTTCGAACTTCAACTGGGCGGTGTTCAAGTTCGGCACAGAAATGAATATCAGGGTGTCGAAGTAGGGCAGCCGATTGCCCGCTGGGTCGACTCGGAAATAATAAGGATTTCTCTTGAGTACGACTCTTTGGTCGGGCAGGTATTCGGAAACGAGCATTGGACCAGAACCGACCAGCTTATTGACATCAGCCAACGTCCAGAATTCTTTCCATTTTCCAGCCGCTAAAACGGGTTCGACGATGTGCTTGGGGAAAACTTGAACGCCCCCGATTTGTCGTAATCCCACAGCGTAAGGCTCTCGGTACCAAATCTTGACTCGGTTTTCGTCGAGCTTTTCGATTTGGGGGGGTCTGCCTTGGGCATCGGTGATCACGTCGTAAGTGCTCAAGCAGTTTTCAGGGACAAACCAGATGTTTTTGAACGTCCAGTACACGTCTTCTGCCGTCAACGGGTGCCCGTCGGACCATTGGAGACCTTTGCGGATCGTGAAGGTCCACCCGTTACCTTCCGGGGTGACTTCCCAATCTAACGCGAGGTTCCCGCCTCTGATATCGTCGTTCTTTCCGAAATCGACCAAGCTATCCCACATAATGCCGGTGATGTCGGTAGAGCTCGTTTCTTGGGCGAAGGCCGGGTTGAAGGTTTTCGGGTCAGAGATAGAGTAGTAATAAAGGGTCCCTCCAACCTTTCCGTGAACGTCTTCGACGATGTACTGCAGGTTTTCCGAAGGAACGATACCCGCGAATACGATGCCGAGTAGGAAACAGAGCACAAGCAACACACTAAACGCCTTTTTCATGTTTTTCCCTCCTTTGATTTTTGGGAGTACTGCGCTGATGCGCATTCTTCTATTTTTCTACAATTCTGTCTGGTTCGCCCAAAGAGTAAATATGACAGGCGACCCAATGGTGTTCGGCGATGCGAACCATCTCGGGGTACTCTTTTTCACAAGCCGGCATCGCATACTTGCATCGCGTCCGGAAAAAACATCCCGATGGTCGGTTGATCGGGCTGGGCACCTGTCCGGTGAGGAGCTCTTTCCGTTTTCGGCGCGTCTTGGGGTCTGGGATCGGCGTGGCGGCCAACAGCGCTTTGGAATACGGGTGCTCCGGTTTGTCGAAGATCTCGTTGGTGTCCCCTTTCTCGACCATTTTCCCGAGGTACATAATACCTACTTGGTCGCTGATATAGCGAACGACCGATAAGTTATGGCTGATGAAGATATATCCCGCGTTCAGTTTTCCTTGCAACTCTTTGAGCAGCTTGATGATCTGAGCCTGAACCGAAACATCCAATGCGGAGGTCGGCTCGTCCAAGACGATCAGAGACGGGTCGACGCAGATGGCGCGCGCGATGGCTATACGTTGGCGTTGGCCTCCCGAGAATTGGTGCGGATATCGGTCGACATGGTAAGGTTTCAGCCCGACCGACGACAGGAGCTGGCTCATCCGTTCTTCGGCTTCCTTCTTCGAATGAACCATTTCGTGGAAAAGAAGCGGTTCGGAAAGGGTTTGGCCTACGGTCATTCGCGGGTTGAGAGAAGAGGTGGGGTCTTGAAACACGATCTGCATCTTCTTGCGGTAGTCTTTTAATGGCCGCTCTTTGAGAGTGGCGATGTCTTGCCCTTCCAAGAGTATATGCCCACCTGTCGGATTCAATAACCGGATGATCGTTCTTCCGATGGTGGTCTTCCCACAACCGGACTCGCCGACAATCCCGAAAGTACGGCCTTTGTCGATCGCGAAGCTGACACCGTCAACCGCCTTCAACTGCGCAACCGTTCTTTGAATGAGAAACCCCGATTTAATCGGGAAATATTTCCGAAGGTCCTTCACTTCCAATAGGGCTGTAGAGCCGGTCTCAGGCATGTTTGCCTCCTCGCCTGCTGGCAGAGCTTCTCTCTATAGGGTTGAAACACCGGATGTAGTGATCCTCCATACGGATCAGCGACGGTAGCTCTTTCAAACACCGCTCGATCTTTCTCTGGCACCGGGGAAGAAAAGGACAAAGATTGGGCGCGTTTAGCATCATCGGGGGTTGACCCGGAATCGGTTCTAAAACCTGGTCCCGACGGTCCATCCTCGGGATACAGCTGAGTAACGCGTGCGTGTAGGGGTGCATTGGATTTTCGAAGATCGTATAGACGTCCGTATACTCCATCGTTTTTCCGCCATACATAACCATAACTCGATCCGACATCTCGGCAATCACAGCCAAATCGTGGGTGATGAAGATCAATCCACTTCTGAATTCGGCTTGAAGGTCTTTCATAAGCTCCAATATTTGAGCTTGCACCGTGACATCTAACGCGGTGGTCGGTTCATCCGCGATCAGTATTTCCGGGTTGCAGGAGATGGCGATCGCGATGACTACTCTCTGACGTTGACCGCCTGAAAGCTCGAATGGATACTGGTGAACGCGTTCGCGGGGATTCGAAAAACCTACCTTGTCCAACATCTCAACAGCAATATCCAAGGCCTCTTTTTCGTTCACCTTCTGATGGAACATTATCGTTTCGGTCATCTGATCGGCTACCGTGTAGAGAGGGTCCAAAGAGGTCATCGGGTCTTGAAAGATGATGCTGATATGCTTTCCGCGGATCTTCGTGTATTCGTCCCCTTGAAGCTGCGCCAAGTCTAGAAACCCGTCCTTTTGCCGTTCTGGAAACTCGGGAGTTTTGAAGAAAACCCTACCGCCCGCCAATCTTCCCGGTTTTGCGATCAAACCAACGAGGGATTTTGCGGTGACGCTCTTCCCTGAACCCGTTTCTCCAACGATCCCGATCACTTCGTTTTCAGATAGTGAGAAAGAAACGTCGTCTACAGCTTTTACTGTGCCCTCGGTAAGGTCGAAGTACGTTCGAAGCTCCTCTACTTTCAATATCGGTTCATTCAAATCAGACACCTCGTCAGCACTATTCGGTTTGGTAATTATTACGACACATAGCGTTAGGCAATTATAGCACGGTTTTTTCTTTTCGTGCACACCCGTTCGTAAACCGAATGAATTCACTTATGGAAAGCTCCCGACCTCGGATAGAAATGGCCGTGGCTATCGTGTCAACTCCGCTCTACAAACGGATCTTTCTCGAATCGACAAACTTATCCAGCGCATTTCGGGACCTTTCACCACCTCTCAAACTCGGGCGCATTCGAGCATTTTGACGCAGCCGCTTGTGATATAATAGGCCTTAAGTTTCAGGAAACTCGAACTCTTTTTTAGCGCGGGAGTTAAGTTTTCGGGAGGGCTGAGCGGGATGTACGACTTTAGAGCGATCGAAAAAAAATGGCAAGACATTTATGCAGCGGAGGAGCCGTTTCGAATAGATTTAGAAGGAGCGAAGAAGCCCTTTTACAACCTGATGATGTTTCCTTATCCGAGCGCTTCGGGTTTGCACATCGGGAATATGTTCTCGTTCATCGGTTCGGACGTCTATGGCCGGTATATGAAACTCTTGGGATATGATGTTTTCGAACCGATCGGCTTTGACGCGTTCGGAATCCACAGCGAGAACTACGCCTTAAAAACGGGAAGGCACCCAGCCGAGCTCACTCCTGAAAGCATACGGTTTTTCAGGGAGGAGCAGCTGAAAAAAATCGGGGCGATCTACGACTGGCGTAGCGAAGTGAACACCTCCGCTCCGGAATACTATCGTTGGACGCAATGGATTTTTCTAAAACTGTTCGAAGCGGGATTAGCCGAAAAACGAGAAAGCGAAGTCAATTGGTGCCCTTCCTGCAAGACGGTTTTAGCGGACGAACAAGTGATCGAAGGACAATGCGAGCGTTGCAACGCCACTATTGTGAAAAAGACGATGAGTCAATGGTTTTTCAAAATCACGAAATACGCGGACCGCTTGCTCGAAAACTTGGAAAAGATCGACTGGACAGAGATCACGAAAAACATTCAGAAAAGCTGGATCGGTCGTTCCAAAGGCACCACCATTTCTTTCCCAATCGAGTCGACGGACGAACAGATCGAGGTCTTCACCACGAGGGCAGACACGGTCTTTGGGGTGACCTTCCTGACTTTGGCCCCAGAACACCCCCTCGTTGAAAGAATCGTGCAAGAAGAGCGGAGAGAGGCCTATCAGGAATTCTTATCTCAGGTCGCCAAGATGGACGATGCCACGCGCACCTCTATCAGTCGATCCAAGACCGGTATTTTCACAGGCGCATATGCCCGCCACCCCTTTACGAACGAAAAAATCCCGATTTGGGTGGGCGATTACGTGCTGTACGCTTACGGCACAGGCGCGGTTATGGGCGTGCCCGCACATGACGAACGCGACTTTCTCTTCGCGAAAAAATACGATTTGACGATACGAAAGGTGATCGCGTGCTCCGATGATCAATTGCCCTATACCGAGAAAGGGGAGATGGTTCATAGCGGAGAGTATTCCGGGTGGGCAAGCGAGCGCTTCATCTCCCAAGCCGAAACCTTGGCTCCTTTCTTGAAAAGTAAAGTACAGTATCACCTTCATGATTGGTGTCTGTCCCGGCAACGCTACTGGGGGCCTCCTATTCCGATGCTTTACTGCGAAAACTGCGGTACCGTCCCGGTGCCCGAAAAGGACCTTCCCGTCTTGTTGCCCGTCACCGATGACTACATCCCAGACGGTAGCGGTCTATCGCCTTTGGCCAGGCACGAAGCCTTCCTATGGGCAACCTGCCCCGTTTGTGGAGGGAAAGCCAGGCGAGAAACGGATGTCAGCGACAACTTTTTTGATTCCGCGTGGTACTTTTTACGGTATGTCTCTCCGGACGATTCAAAAAAGGCTTTCAATTCCGAACGGGTGCAGAAATGGTTGCCGGTCGATATGTACGTGGGAGGGAACGAACACGCGAATCTCCATCTGATGTACGCTCGTTTTATCACGATGGCTTTGCACGATATCGGGCTTCTACCTTTCGAAGAGCCCTTCACGAAGTTCCGAGGACACGGTATGATCATCAAAGACGGGCAAAAGATGAGCAAATCGAAGGGCAACACGGTGAACCCGAACGATTACTTCGAGACTCACGGCGTCGATACCCTCCGGACTTACTTAATGTTTATGGGGAATTTCCTAGAGGGAGGTGATTTCCGAGAAAGCGGTTTGGACGCGGTAAAACGGTTTATAGGGCGAGTGTGGGACTTAACCGCTCTGCCGTCCGGTCCGAGCTCTCTGAAAGCCAAGATCAAGATGGCTGAAACGATCAAGCGAGTTCAGTTCGCCTTCGAAAACATCAAATATAATACCGGTGTCGCCGCGTTGATGGAACTCGTCAACAGCTTGCAGGACGAACAAGCGCTCGAACCGAGCCTTATCGTCGATATCGCCCGTTTGCTGGCGCCGTACGCGCCTTTCATCAGCGAGGAGATCCACGCGATGTACGGGGGGAAAGGGACCATACTCAATACCCGCTTCCCTACCGGATACGACGTCTATCTCGAACAAGCCCTGGCGGAAATACCTGTGCAAATCAACGGTAAATTGAGGGGAAAGATCACGATCGCACAAAACGCGACCCAGGAACAGGTGATGGAAAAGGTTCTGGAAGACGGGAGGCTAACCGCTTATTTTCAAGGGCGTGAGGTGAAAAAGGTCATCTACCTGCAAGATAAAATCATCAACCTGATCCTCGGGTCTATGTAACGATTGTTGAGAAACCGATGAACCCTTCTTTGGATAAAGCGTAGATCAAAACGCCGATAAACTTGAAATAGCTGGCTGAATGGTGTATACTACAGAACGGGAAGTTGTTTCCTATTCTATTTTATCTGTTTTCTCTCTTGATGGTATGTGAGTTGTCCGTTTCTATGTGGGGGGTTTAAGGAATGCTTTTCAAGCGTTTTTTGTGTTCCGACTTTCGAGAAAATGCGGAACGGTTCTTTGTTACAGAAGACACATATGCGCTGTGCGCCTACGGTCTTTCACAACAAGAACGTTGCTTGCTTCTCGATATTTGCCTTCCTTATCTGACGGCTTTAAACTTGTCTGAGATTCGCATCCCTATGAACGGCATGCCCAATGAGGGCTTTCTGTTCTTGGGAGAACGACCTCGATGGGAGCAGACGATCTGGAAGCTCCTGAGGTCCAGGTCAGACCTCACGATCGTCGTACTAACCCAAATACTCGAGCTTCTCTACAATAGAAACCTCAGACCGATAACCCTCCCTTCAGGAAAACAACTTTCTTTCGAAAGACCTCTATTCATGGGGGTTATCAATCGAACCACAGACAGTTTTTATGCTCAAAGTCGTATCGAAAGCGACCAAGAAGCTTTGGAGAAAGCCTTAGAGATGGAAGAGCAAGGCGCCCAACTCATCGATGTCGGCGGAGAATCCTCCCGCCCCGGCTCTTTGGGCATCCCCGAACAGGAAGAGGAAGAGCGGGTGATCCCTGCGATCCGGTTACTTGCAAAACATATCAAAATACCACTCTCCGTGGATACCACCAAGGCGTCTATCGCCAAAAAAGCTATAGACGCGGGCGCCGATATCGTCAACGATATCTCGGGTCTATCGCCAGATTCCGAGCTGTTCGAATACGTTGCGAATCAGAAAATCCCGGCTGTGATTATGCATATACAAGGGACTCCCAAGACGATGCAGACGCGCCCGACTTATCGGCACGTCGTACGGGAAGTCCAAGGGCGATTTGAACTCGTTTTAAACGCGTTGGGAGAAAGAGGTTACCCGCTCCATCAAGCTATTCTCGATCCCGGCTTCGGGTTCGGAAAAACTCTTCCCGACCACCTCTATCTCTGGTCCGAACTTGCCAGTTTTTTGCGCTTTCGATTGCCCGTCCTCGTCGGAACTTCCAGAAAATCATTTCTCGGCGCGACAACCGGTACCTCGACACCTGCCGAAAGGCTTCCCGAGACCCTCGCGACGACGGCCTCCGGTATCGCCCGTTCCGTAAATATCTTTCGAGTGCACGATGTGAAGGAAAACTTTCAGGTTGCCAAGATGGCATTTTTTATGATGGGTTTTGTATGTGAAGGGGTCAACGAAAGGGGGGTTCATAGTGAAACTCGCTGAAGTGAAGGCCGTTTTGGAAAAAAACGGACTGTTGCTCAGTATAGCGAATTATCAAGGAAACGAGAATCTCGAACTGGATTCCGTCAGTATCGACACCCGGAATATCGTTCCAGAAACGCTATTTATCTGTCGTAAAGGCGTGAAATTCGATTCGCATGCCCTCGTACCGGAGGCCGTACGGCTCGGCGCCAAAGCGCTCATCGTCGAAAAACCGGTAGACGCCGACCAGATTCCGATGTTGCTGGTATCCGACAGCCGGTATGCGGAGGCGGTCGTTTCTTCCGCTTTTTTCGACTTCCCGCACGAAAAATTGAGAGTATATGGCATCACGGGTACGAATGGAAAGACGACGATTACCACGCTCATCCATTACGTCTTAACCCGAAAAGGAAAGAAGGGATCGCTGTTAGGCACGGTTAAAAACATCATCGTCGACCGTTACTACGGCTCCGAACACACGACCCCCGGAGCCCTGGAGGTCTTGAAAGAAACCCACGAAACGATAGCCAAAGGTGGGGAGTTTTTGAGTATGGAAGTGTCTTCCCACGCGCTCTCGATGAAGCGAGTCGAATCGATCCGTTTCGATTACGCCATTCTCTCCAATATCACCCAAGACCATTTGGACTTTCACAAAACTATGGGAGACTACGCCAATGCAAAATACCATCTTTTCGAGTTGCTCAAGGCCGATGGAAAAGCGATTCTCAACCTAGACGACGAGTGGTCTACCAAATTCGCGTCCCGGCTGCCCCTCGATAAAACCATTCTCTCCTATGGGCTCTACAATGAAGAAAAGATGCCGGATTACGCCGCGAAAAACCCAAAAGTCACCATCGAGGGGCTCTCTTTTGAGCTTTGGGTAAAAAGGGTGAAAGTCGGAACGGTGAGAAGCCAATTGATCGCAGAGTACAACGTTCACAATTTGCTGTCCGTAATCGCGTTGCTTCACCGCGAGGGGTTATCTTTCGACGAAATCTCCGCGTACATTTCGGAGTTCAGGGGCGTCGAGGGGCGCTTCGAACTCTATCCGCACGTCGGTAACGACATCGATCTCGTGATCGATTTCGCGCATACTCCCGACGCGCTCGAAAAGACCTTGGGTACCGCGCGCGCTTTAACGAGAAATCGCCTGATCGTAGTCTTCGGTGCGGGAGGCGACGCTGACCAATCCAAAAGGCCAATTATGGGCCAAGTGGTTGCGGAACGCGGGGACGTGCTCATTATCACCACCGACAATCCTAAATCCGAAAAACCCTTCGACATCATCCGTCAAATAGAATCGGGCATACGCACCGACGTGCCGTACCTACTGGTCGAAGACCGAAAAATGGCGATAGAAACGGCGATCAACATCGCCAGCAAAGGAGATATGATCATTTTGGCGGGGAAAGGCCATGAACACTATCAAATATTCGATCACGCCTATCTGCCCTTCAGTGACCGGGAGATCGCCTTTCAAATGATTCGGACCTTGAAGAAAAGCGCTTCTTAGCGGTCTCCGAAAGAATCGGCCGACTATGATTTTCACTGAATGGATAGAATTGTTGAGCGCGTCCGGCCTTCGGAACAAGGCGATCCTAGAACAACTATTCAACCCCTCGGAAGAAACCGCGCGAGGAATTGAACTACGATTCTGTCACGACTCACGGGAGGCGCGCGCGGGAGACATCTATATCGCCTTCCCCGGAGAGCGCGTGGATGGTCACGACTACGTCGACGAGGCCTTCCTAGCAGGCGCTCGCTTAGCCATCGTCAGCGAAATCCGGCCATATAACGGCCATTGCCTGTATGTGGAGGATACGCGCCGATTCGTCCAAGAACTCGCGGCTCGCTGGTGGAAAACCCTCAACCCTAAAGGCATCGGGATCACCGGGTCCAACGGCAAAACGACGACGAAAGAGTGGGTAAAGGACATCCTTAACCAATTTCTCCCTCCCGAGACGGTCTTTTTTAATCCCGGGAATCAGAACACCGAAATAGGGTTGCCCTTATGCATTCTGAACGGATTGAACCGTCGACATCGATGGGCTGTCCTCGAAATGGGCCTTGCCAAACCTGGTGATCTGTCAACGCTGACAGCGATGTTCCCATTGGTTTGCAGCGTTTTGTTGAACGTCGGAAGCGCTCATATAGGGAATTTCGAAGACTTCGAAGGGCTTTTCCGTGAGAAATCCGAGATTATACGAACCTCAGCTCCTGGTTCCTCTATCGTTCTATACGGGAACGCTCCGAGTATCCGCGCGTTAGGGAGCGCGTGCCCGGATAGGCAGGTCACCTATTTCGGGGAGAGTCTTCCGGACGCCGATGGCGATCGCTCCGTCAGTTTAGAGTCTTACCGTATCGATCTTCGCGGTGAGAGACCGGTCACGGAGCTAAAACTTAAGGTCCTAACCCGGACGATTACGCTCTCATTTCCCGTCTTTTTACATCGCGGGTTCGTTATGGACCTGTGCGCGGCCCTTGCCGTTTGCTCCACCATCATCGATACCGACCGATTGATCGATTTCTCGCCGGATTTGTTGACACTTCCAAAAGACCGTTTCGAGATACGTTCGCTGCGAGGAAATTGGATGATTTTCGATCATTACAACGCTTCCTACGAGTCGCTGTGCACCGCTTTGGATCTACTGGTCGAGATGAAACGGATAAGATTCATCCCCCACTTCCATCTCGTGTTGGGATCGGTCTTGGAAACTGGCCGGCATTCGAATGAAATCCACACGCGTATCGCAGAAAAGATCTTGTCGAGCGATCCGCTTTCCGTTTATTTATTTAGCCGCGAATCTTCTATCCTCGAGACGCAACGCGCGATGGAAAGAGCCCGTGATGGTCGACAAGCCGCTTCTCGTATCCCTATCACCTGTTTCTCGTCATCGGATCCGGAGGCAATCGCCAAGGGGATTGCCCACGACTTGTCTGTCAGCCACAATCATATCTTCTACTTCAAAGCTTCACGAATGGTGAGAATGGAGGAAGTGGTAGAGAGTGTCATGGATCTTCTTGATCGAGGGAATCATCACAATTCTGATCTACAAATACAGCATTCCTCTATATAAGCGCTGGGGCATCGTTCAATACGTTAGAGAAGAGGGCCCACGGCTTCACAATTACAAGCAGGGGACGCCAACCGCCGGAGGCGTCGTCTTCTTGCTCGTTTTCATCGCTTTCTACACTCTATCCCAATGGTTTAGTGCGAGCTCCTTTTACTATCCAGTCCTCCTCACGGCAGTTCTTTTCGGGTTGATCGGTTTCACCGACGACTTTCTGTGTGTCAGAAGAAAGAACGCCAAAGGTCTGCCCGCCAGAGTGAAGCTGATAGCGCAATTGGCCATTTCGCTGATCGTCTATTTTTTCTCTCACCACGGGATTCGATCGACGACGATCTCGCTCGTACCCATCAGCCGAACGATCGATCTGGGATGGTTCTACCCCGTGTTCTTCGTCCTCTACCTCACCGCCTTCTCAAATTCCGCCAATCTCACGGATGGATTGGATGGCCTTTCCGGCGGAAATGCCTTGATTTCTGCGTTGGGCGCACAAATCTTCCTGTTCTTGGTCGGCGTTAAAGACTATTCGATGATTTTTTTAGCCGGCGCTTTGATCGGGTTTTTATGGTTCAACGTGAAACCCGCTTCGATATTTATGGGAGACGCCGGCTCGCTCTCCATCGGCGCACTGCTCGGAATCATCCCGCTGTTAACCGGATATAGCCTGTTCTTCGTGTTCTTGTGTTTGATCTATTCTCTCGAACTCTTAAGCGTAGTGCTCCAGGTCGGCTCTTTCAAGCTCTTCCATCGAAAAATATTCCTCATGAGTCCTATACACCATCACTTCGAACTCCTTGGATGGAAGGAAAGCACCATCGTGCTGCGTTTCTGGGCCTTGAACTTCCTTGGAGTCATCCTCGCCCTGTCTTTTGTTATAATATAGCCGACCTGATCGATCACCCGGATAGGCAGACCCCTTTTTCGTCGATACGGGTCAATACGATACTAGCAGGTAGAGTCTATGATTTTGAAAGCCGAAACGCTAACCTTCGGATTTGGAGATGGACGTTTGTTTGAGAACGTCGCTTTTCAGATAGACGAAGGAGACCGCATCGCCCTCTTGGGCGCGAACGGCTCCGGCAAAACCTCGTTGCTCAAGTTGATCGTAGGAGAATACACCCCCGTCGAGGGGCGTGTCGTTTTGCGGAACGGGTTGTCTATCGGATACCAAACGCAATTCCGAATCACCGACCCCCGACGAACCCTATGGAAAGAATGCGAAAGCCTATTCTCGAGCCTTAAGGAGACGTTACGCGAATCGACGGAGATTACCCACGATATGCTCTCTTTCGAAAAACGTATTCGCTCTGTTCTCAAAGGCCTTGGATTTGAGGAACCGGACTGGGAAAGAGAAGTGTCCACATTCAGCGGCGGCGAACAGACCCGCATTTCTTTATGCAAGCTGTTTCTTCTAGACTACGATTTGCTTCTTCTGGACGAGCCGACAAATCATTTGGATTTGGCTTCCGTGATCTGGCTTCAAAACTTCCTCAAATCCTATCAGGGCACCTTATTGATGGTCAGCCACGACCGCGCGATCGTGGAAGCCGTCGCCAATCGCATATTCGAGATTAACGCCCGAAAAATCTGGGTCTTTAACACCGCATACGATCGCTATTTGCTTCAGCGAGATCGTATGAACGATACCCTCCGAAAACGCAAAGACAATATAGTCAAAGAGATCGAAAGGCAAGAAGCGCTTATCGAGCAGTTTAGGCGCTGGAACCGAGAGAAAGCCTTCAAGTTGATGCACGCGCGAGAAAAAGTGGTGGATCGGTTGAAAGACCAATTGAAAGAGTACGAAGGGATGGAAGAGACGAGCGCCGAAATCGGAAGGCTACCAGTACCGGACCGGACCGAATGGATCGTGATTCAAGGAAAAGGGATCGAAAAATCCTTCGAGGAAAAGAGGGTGCTGCATCACATCGATTTCACGATCAATCGTGGCCAGAAGATCGTGCTTGTGGGAAAGAACGGCATTGGGAAAACCACCTTTTTAAAAATACTCGCAGGAGTCGACCCTCACCACGGAGGCGTCATCGAAAAAGGGGCGAAGACCCGAATCGGTTATCTCACCCAAACGCTGGATTTCCGTGACGAGTCCCGAGACGTCTTCTCTGAGTTGCGAGAGATCGTCCCCGCGTGGAAAGACTACGAGATACGAAAGTACGCCGGTCGGTTCGGCTTTATCGGAGAAGACGTATTCAAAACCATAAGCGCATTGAGCGGCGGAGAAAAACTGAAGCTCGCCTTGGCGAAGATCATCCTAGAAAAACCGAACTTCATCATCCTAGACGAGCCCACAAACCATCTGGATATCGACTCGATCGCCAAACTCCAGAGCGTTCTCTCGGAGTATGAAGGATCGATGCTCGTCGTCACGCACGATCAGTGGCTGATCCAAAACACCTTCGAGACGGTGTGGTTGTTAACCGAAAACGCCATCACCTATCCCCGTTCCGTAGAGGACTATTTCGAGTCGGTACGCGAAAGCCCGGCGACCTTTCGAAAAAAAACGGAGCCTGAAAAACGGAAGGTCGAAGAGTATCAGGCTCAAAAAACCCTGAAAAACCGTTTGCGCAGCATCGAGACTCAGCTGAAGGAAATAGAGAGGGACTATCGAGATTTGGAGTGTGAAACCCTTGCCATACGCCGGGATATGAACCTGTACGCCCACGAGTACCAAAAACTCGAAACCTTGCTACAAAAAGAAAAGCAAATCGCAAGCGATATGGAAAGCTTGATACATAAACTCGACGCCTTGGAAACCGAACACCAGAAGACGTTGAACGAAATGGAGGGACTCTCGTGCTAACGATTCGCGGTTCCGGGCTCACCCTAAGCGATTACATCCGGGTGGCCGTAGAGGGAGAAACCGTAACGCTCGACCCTTCTTGCGTTTCCCTGATAGAACAAAGCGCGCAAGCGGTCGAAAACATCGTTCGAAAGGAGAATACGGTATACGGGATCAACACCGGGTTTGGCGCGCTCGCGTCCGTAAAAATCTCTCCTGAAAAAACGAAAGAACTTCAGAGAAATATCATTCTGAGCCACGCGGCGGGAGTCGGGGAACCCGCTCCCAAAGAAGTCGTCAGAGGAATGATGCTCTACCGGGCCAACTCCCTGGCGAAAGGGTTTTCCGGGGTCCGCTTGCAAACCGTAGAACAACTTCTCAAGATGTTGAACGCGCACATTACACCGATCGTTCCGGGACAGGGCTCCGTAGGAGCGAGCGGAGACCTCGCGCCTTTGGCCCACGTCGCTATGGCGATGTTAGGCGAAGGAGACGTTTGGTTTCAAGGAAAGCGGGTCAAAGCGATCGCGGCTATGCAAGACGCCGGTATTCCCTCCTTAGAACCGATACAAAAAGAGGGATTGGCGTTGTTGAACGGGACCCAATACATCGCCTCTCTTCTCAGTTACGGGTTATTCAAGGCCTTTCGACTCTTCGATTGGGCGCTTTTAACCGCGAGCGCCAGTATCGACGCGCTGAAGGGTTCGACAGTGCCTTTTGATTCGCGTATCCAGGAGGTGCGCAACCATCCGGGCCAGGAATTCGTCGCGCAAAGGATCCGCGGCTACTTGAGGGATAGCGAAATCAGGAAATCCCATGAACGTTGCGACAAAGTCCAAGACGCCTATAGCTTACGAGCGATTCCACAGGTTTTAGGAGCGGTTTACGACACCCTCCTCTATGCGAAGGGCGTTCTGGAAAGGGAGATCAACTCAGCCACCGACAACCCCCTCGTGTTCGGAGAGGAGGTCCTTTCGGGAGGTAATTTTCATGGGGAACCGGTGGCCTTCGTCGGTGACTTCTGCTCGATCGCCTTATGCGAGTTGGGAAATATATCGGAACGGCGCGTCGACCGGATGGTCAATCCGCTTGTCTCCAACCTGCCGCCCTTCTTGGCGCGCGGAGAAAGCGGCCTGAATTCGGGATTCATGCTTTGGCAGTACACGGCGGCGGCTCTAGTATCAGAGAACAAAACCTTGTGTTTTCCGGCTTCCGTCGATTCCATCCCCACCTCCGCCTATCAGGAGGATCACGTGTCGATGGGCCCTATCGCCGCCCGTAAACTCTTGTCCATCATAGAAAACGACACCAAAATCGTCGCTATCGAACTGATGATCGCGTTGCGCGCTTTGGAGTTCTTGCAACCGTTACGATCCGGTCCCGCGTTGATGAAAGCGCTGGAGCCCGTTTACGCCCTGCTCTCTCCATACCAAAACGACCGGTTTTTCGGAGACGATTTCGAACGGATCTATCGGTATATCTCTCATAATGCGGCGGCAACTTTTTTTGAAACGGCCATATCGTGAATCCTTGTTTCCGATACCTCCCACCGAGGTAGCGGAGAGTGATATCCACAAAGTCGATGTGAGCCTACATAGAACGAGGAGGGTTATATGAGATTTTCCGTATTGAAACAAAATCTCGAATACGTCGCTTCGAAAATGGCCGCGATCGTGTCTGTCAAAGCGATTAAACCAATTTTGTTCGGCGCGTTAATCGAGGTCGAGGATGGGAAAATAAAGGTGAGCGCGACCGATATGGAAACGTCCGTTAAAATGAGTCTCGGCGAGAGTTTTCTGGAAGGCGAAGGCGCATTCGTCGTCGATGCAAAATTGTTGGAGGAAGTGGCGAGGAACACCCTTTCAGACCAAGTTCACTTCACGTTCGAAGAGAATCGCCTCACCTATCGCGCGCAAAATTCCAACTATGACCTTCCATTTATGGAGCCGGATGACTTTCCTCCTATCCACTTCATTGAAGAGGGTCAGAGCCTTTCCTTTCCCAGAACAGTTTTAATCGAAATGATCGAGGACGTCCTCTATACCTGCGCCACGGACGAAATGATGAAAAGTCTGTACTGCATCTTGTGGGAATCCGAGGGGAAATTGCTTCGCTTGGTGGGAGCGGACGGCTTCCGCCTTTCCTTGAGCGAGCAAGACATTTTCAATACTGAAGCTCTTCCCGAGTTCGAGGATTTCCGTTTCTTGGTCTCATTAAAGGCGATGAAAGAACTGTTAAACTATCTGAAAGAGATTAAAGACGACGTGGTCACACTGGTTTACGATGGCAAACGCCTTTGTTTGGGAAATGAATCTCACCGGCTTTTGGTGCGATTGATGGACTATGATTATCCCGATTACCGTCGTGTGATTCCTAAAACTGCGAAAACGAAGGTCGTCCTCGATCGAGAAGAGTTTTTGAAAAAACTGCGGTTCGTATATGTCACTACACGAACGAGCGGAGAAAGCGTTCGTTTCATTTTCACAGACAACGAGCTACAGATGCTGGCTCGAGCGTCCGATCGCGGAGAGGCGGACGTAGAGATGGCGGTACAGAAAGAGGGAAACGACCTCCAGATCGCCTTCAATCCGAAATTCGTGATCGAATCGGTCCAGCACGCCAGGCAACCGAAGTTGGAGCTGAGCTTCCTAGACGAATCGAGTCCGATGCAAATCAACGAAACGGATATGCCACGGACAATCAACATCATCATGCCTATGAGGATGATCTAGGTGTGAGAAGGGTCGGCTTAGGATACGATATCCACCGATTGGCGACGGGGAGAAGGCTCGTGTTAGGCGGCGTGGACATCCCTTTTGAAAAGGGGTTGACAGGCCACTCAGACGCGGACGTGCTGGTTCATGCGATTATGGATGCGCTTCTTGGCGCGGCGGGCCTCTTTGATATCGGCCATTACTTTTCCCCTTCCGATTCCCGTTGGGCCGGTATCTCTTCTCTAGTGCTGCTGGAGAAAGTCAAGGGGATGGTTTGTGGAGAACGGTTCTTCCGTATAGAAAACATCGACAGTGTCATCGTGGCGGAAAATCCCCGCTTAAGTCCATATATCGACCAGATGAGGAAGAACCTCTCGGAGGTGTTAAAAATCCCCTGTTCGTCGATTATGGTGAAGGCGACCACAAACGAAGGCTTGGGCCCGGAAGGGTTAGGCGAAGGAATCAGCGCCCACGCCGTCGTTCTGCTGGAAAGCGCCGTCGCAAGCCCGAAAAGTCGATGAGAAGAAAGGATGACCGACGATGGCGAGGATCGTGGTGGGGCGGTACATACCGGGTGATTCTATCCTACACCGAACACACCCGGCCGTGAAACTGGTCTCTTTGATGGTTTTTGTGCCGTCCATCTTTTGGGTAGGGGCCGTGTGGCTGCAAATAGCAACCCTCCTCTTCATCTTGTTCGGAATCGGGTTAAGCGGGATTTCGCCGATCTATTTTTTTCGCGTCTTTCGGTTCCTTTGGTTTTTTTTCACGCTCATCTGGGTATTCCAAATGCTCCAAGCCGAAGGGTATATCCTGATGAGAATCGGACCCTTTCGACTTACGGACCTGTCGGTGACTCGGTCGATCGTGTTGTGTATGAAGATCCTGAACGGGTTCTTATCCTCCGTCATCTTCTCTGCGACGGTATCCCCGATACAGTTATCAGATTCTATCGAGTCCTTGTTGCGCCTCTGGAAGGTGAAACCGGAAACGGCTCAGGATTTTTCGATGGTATTCAACCTATCTCTGAAGTTTTTTCCGATCCTCTTTGACGAGGCAGACCGGTTGATAAAAGCCCAAAAAAGCAAAGGGGCATCGCTCGATTACGGTGGTGTTCCTTCGCGTTTGAAGGCGGCGCAAAGGGTCGTCTTGCCGCTGCTTTTCAACACGATCAAACGGGCGGATGACCTCTCTATCGCTCTGGAAGCGAGAGGGTATACCTCAGGGGAAAAACGCGTCAAATACCGGCGCCAACGAGTCGGTTGGAAAGACTGGTGCTTTTTAACAGTGGTCATAGGTTTTTCGGCTTTGATGATCTCCTTTAGCGGCTAGGGGGCTTATGGATTCATTTTTTGATCATCAATTTTTGTCTGAAACACGAAAAATCGTCGCGATAGATGAAGCCGGGAGAGGCCCTTTGGCGGGACCCGTGTGCTCTTGCTGTGTATTCTTAGAGAAGGAAGAGGAGGACCTCCTCCTTTCGGAGCTTCCCTTCCTGGACGACTCTAAGAAAACCTCTCGGGAAAAACGTAAACGGATCGTCCGGTGGACGCTCGACCACCGAATACCGTTCGCAATCGGCATGGCTGACGTAGAAGAGATAGATTGCGAAAACATCCTCCGCGCGACCGAAAAATCGATGGAACGAGCGGTAGCGAAGCTCGGGCTACCCTTTTCGCTGGCGCTGGTTGATGGAGCCCATTTACGGTTGAACTTTCCCCACCGCCTCGTTCCGAAAGGCGACGCCGTCTCCGTTCGCATCGCCTTGGCGTCGAACCTTGCGAAACACTATCGGGACAGTCTGATGGAAAGCTACGATACACAATATCCGCGGTATGGCTTCGCCGAGCACAAAGGATACGGAACGCTCAAACATCGCAAAGCGATACGCGAATACGGCGCCTCTCCGTTTCATCGGTTGACCTTCGCCCCTCTGTGTAGAGAAACGGATTTGGCCACCCTATGGGCGTGGGTAGCCGGCGGAGAGATTTCGTCTCATAGGTATGAGATCATCCTTAAAAAAAGGGGCTGAAAGACAATGCGAATGGTCGACTTGATACAAAAAAAACGAGAAGGAGGCGAACTCTCGCAAAACGAGATAGAGTATCTCATCGGTGAGTTCGTTCGTGGCCATATCCCTGATTACCAAATGGCCGCGTTCTTGATGGCCGTCTACTTTCAGCATATGACCGAAGCGGAGACCTTCTTTCTCACTCGAGCGATGGAATACTCCGGCCAGGTGATGGATCTATCGACGATCAAAGGGATTAAGGTGGATAAACACTCCACCGGCGGTGTAGGTGACAAAACGACGGTTATCCTGGCCCCCATCGTCGCCGCTTGCGGGGTAAAAGTCGCGAAGCTCTCCGGTCGTGGACTGGGCCATACCGGCGGAACCATAGACAAACTGGAAGCAATTCCGGGTTTTTGCACCTCGCTAGACTTCGATCAATGGGTGAAACAAGTCAATGAGATAGGGATCGCGGTCGCAGGAGGTAATGAACAGCTGGTTCCGGCGGATAAGAAGATCTACGCGCTCCGAGATGTCACGGCAACCGTGGAAGAGGTCTCGCTAATCGCGTCCAGCATTATGAGCAAAAAATTGGCCTCAGGGGCTGATGCGTTCGTTCTCGACGTCAAGGTAGGATCCGGCGCGTTTATGAAAACCTTACCGGAGGCGCGGACTTTGGCCGCATTGATGGTGAAGATCGCTGCCCGTTCAGGGAAAAAGGCGTGCGCTTTCTTGACCAATATGGATATGCCTCTCGGAAAGAGCGTGGGTAACGCCCTAGAGATCATCGAATGCGTCGAAACCCTAAAAGGCGAAGGACCTCGAGACCTGACGGATATCTGTCTTTCACTGGCGATAAAAATGGTAGAATATGGTGCGGCTATCTCCGAACAGGAAGCGAAAAATCGGGTATTGGAACGTTTCGAAAACCTAGACGCGTTGAACAAGTTCGCCGAATTCGTTCGTGCGCAAGGAGGAGACACCGCCTTTATCGAAGAACCTGGCCTGTTGCTCGCCGACGTCAAGGTCCTGCCTTGGTTTGCCAGGGCGGACGGATGGATCGGGCGAATGGAGACTGAAGAGATCGGAAAGGCCGCGATGGTCTTGGGCGCCGGTAGAGAAACAAAAGAAAGCGTTATCGACCCCGCCGTCGGTTTGGTTTTGGAGAAAAAAACCGGAGACGCGGTGAAAAGAAACGAAATCCTGGGGTACTTGTACTACCGGGAAGAAAAACGCGCGGAAGAAGCGCTCGAGATTTTGAATCGCGCGATTGACTACGATACGGAACCGGTGGAGGCGCCAAGATTGATCTTGGATATCGTCGCATGACCGTTGGCTGAACGGTCTGTGTTATTTTCTCTTTATAGGTGGGGGGTTGCTTATGAGGTACCTATTCGTTTTGTTGCTGGTTTGCGTGGGATGTATCGGTCCAGCGTTTTCTCAAGAGTTGTTCTACGTGAAACAACACGGAGATTATGTGCGTATCAAAGAGCC
>MWEM01000032.1 GCA_002071085.1 Thermotogota bacterium ADurb.Bin062
GTCGATTGTAGTGGCCAACTTTTTTGAGAAAGTGGCTTTTATCGCCGTTTGTAGCACTTTTAGTCGAAAGTTGGGCCAACATCAATCGGATCATCGGTTCAATCGCGTGTCAACTCGCTTTTTGTCTGGAAGACTATGGACAAATACTCAAAGACAAGGTCTTCAAAAAAGAAAAACGGTACTCGAATCCAATGATCGAACCTCGAAAACTTTTCGAAGAACTGATTATCGACCCTTTCACGCACCTGAAAGTTCAACGAAAGGACCTGTTCACCCAACCTGTGACCTTGGTGATCGACGGGCCCGACGATGATGAGGGTCTGGAGATAAAACACGAAATGGCTCAGCTGATCCG
This sequence comes from Thermotogota bacterium ADurb.Bin062, assembly GCA_002071085.1. GTDB lineage: Bacteria > Thermotogota > Thermotogae > MWEM01 > MWEM01 > MWEM01. Next base: position 356 of record MWEM01000032.1, read on the forward strand.
AGACCGTGAACTACAAAATAAGACACCCGCCTGGATACGGTGGATCATCACCTCTCGATGTGAACTCCTAATCCTTTTACTATATAAAGGCACCCCGATCCAGGTCGATCTGTATATTGAAGAAAACCAAAGGGCAGATTTCAGAGCTTACTACGAGAAAAGACTTTCCGGCTTACTCCCAGAACAAAAGCGGGAAAACATTTTGGAGACACTGGTAAACAGGGCAGGGGGTAGCTTTTTGTATTGCGAGCTTATGTGCGATGACATCGAGAGAGACCCCCGAATGCTTCGTTCACCCAAGAAGTTCCCAGAGGGGATGAACGGATACCTCAACCGATTCTTCAGCGTGCGTTTTCCTCAGGGACTCGATGACCGTACCAGAGATGTTTTATCGCTGATGTGCGCAGCGGTCGAGCCATTGGAAGCCGATCTGATTCGGAAAATCACGGGGATGAAGAAAACCGAATTCGAAAAATGCTTGCGCGCGGTAGACCCTCTGGTTCTATACGAAGAAAAGACAGAGACGGTGTGCTTCTACCACACCATCGTGAGGACATGGCTAACTTGGGAACAAGGAGGGTTACAGCCCGACATCTACGAAATCGAACCGGAAAAAGGCCACCGAATGCTTGCCGACTATGGCTGGGATTACCTTCAAAAAAAGCACGATTGGAAAGAGCCCCTAGATTACGTGATAGAAAACCTGGGGATTCATCTGTACGCTTCTAGTAAGAAACCGTTGAAGTACAAGACGATCCGCGACCGGTTGCTTGAATTGTTCCAGAAAAGCTTTTCGGGAGAGGAGAAGGCAAGGCTTCCGGAAACAGTCATTGCCGATCTGCTGAGCTATGTGATCGCACATTGGTCAGAAGATTACGAAACAGGATTCAAAGGTATCGTGGATCGTTTTCTGAAGTCAGAAACGCAGCCGGAGGCAAAACACGCCTTAGCCGACTTCCTTCATAATCGTTGTAATTACGACAGCAAACGCAGGGATACGGGATGGGCGCGATGGATGCTTCAAAGGCAGCGTTCCGTTATCGAAGAGCTTGTGGAAGCGCATCCGGAGAACACCGAATGGTTGTGGGATCTCGGCGAAAGCTGGAGCAAGATCGGGGATATCGAAAAAAAGTGGGAGAACCTGGATCAGGCGCGGGACGCCTACGAGAAAGCGCTGGCGATTATGCTCGAATTGACAGCAAAAGACCCCGCGAACACCGACTGGCTGCATGATCTCGGCCTGCGCTGGTGCATAGTTGGAGATATCGAAAAAGGACGGGGGAACCTGAACTTGGCGCGAGACGCTTGCGAAAAATTCTTGGCGATTATGCTCGAATTGACTGCGAAAGACCCCGATGACGCCGTCTTGCTAGAGAACCTGTCCGTGAGCTGGAACGATTTCGGGGATATTGAAGCGGAGCTGTTGAACTTGGATCAAGCCCTGAAAGCCTACGAGAAATGCTTGGAGATCTTGCTTGATTTAACGGAGAAAGACCCCGCGAACACTCTCAGGCAGCTGGTCCTCGGCGTGGTTTTTGGCAAAGCGGCGGGAATCGAAGCGAAGCTAGGAAACCTGACGCGGGCGCGGGAGAATTACGAGAAAGCCCTGGCTACCACACTCGAATTGATTGCCAAAGATCCGGCAAATACCCGTTGGCAGTCGAATTTGTGTTTGGATTGGGAGAGAATGGGGGATTTGGAAGAGCAATTGGGAAACTTGGACAGAGCAAGGGATGCCTATGCGAAAGCTCTGGAGATCAGGCTTGATCTGACAGCGATAGACCCCGCGAACACCGACTGGTTACAGGGTCTGTACCAGAACTGGGACAAAATCGGGGGTATCGAAGAAGCGCGGGGAAACCTCGACAAAGCCCTGGAAGCCTTCGAGAAAAGCCTAGGGATTACACTCGATTTAACGGAAAAATACCCGACGCGCGATGTCTGGCAGCTGGCCCTCGGCGCGAGCTTGCATAGGATCGGGGGTATCGAAGAAGCGCGGGGGAACCTGGATCAGGCGCTAGAAGCCTTCGAAAAAGACCTGGCGCATAAGCTCGAACTGGCTAAGAAAGACCCTGCGAACACCGACTGGCTGCGGGGCATTGACGTGAGCTGGAACAAGATCGGGGATATAGAAGAGAAGAGAGGGAACCTGGTCCAAGCGCTGGAAGCATATACCAAATCTATGGAAACCAACTTGGTATTGACCAAAAAAGACCCCACGAACACCCTCTGGCTACACGACCTGAGCGTGAGCTGGAACAAGATCGGGGATATAGAAGAGAAGAGGGGGAGCCTGCCGCAGGCGCGGGACGCCTACAAGAAAGCGCAGACGATCTTGCGCAAACTGACGAAGAAAGACTCCACGAACACCGACTGGCTGCGGGACTTAGGCGTGACCTGGAGCAAAATCGGGGATATCGACGCGGCGCAGGGGAACCGCGCCCAGGCGCGGAACGCCTACGGGAAGGACTTGGCGAGCTTGTTCGAATTGACGGAGAAAGACCCGGCGAACACCGACTGGTTACTCGATCTCAGCGTGAGTTGGAGCAAAATCGGAGATATCGAAGAAGCGCGGGGGAAACCCTACCAGGCGTTGGAGGCCTACGAGAAAGCCCTATCGATCTTGCTCGAACTGACGGAGAAAGACCCGGCGAACACCGACTGGTTACTCGAACTCAGCGCGAGCTGGGTCAAGATCGGGGATATTGAAAAAGCGCAGGGGAACCTGCCAGAGGCGCAGGACGCCTATGAGAAAGACCTGGCGATTAAGCTCGAACTGACGGAAAAAGACCCCGAGAACACAGACTGGCAGCGCAGTTATGGGATTTCGTTAAGCCGACTTGGAATATTTCACCAACAACAAGGGGATACGATACGGGCGAAAGAATACCTACTTAGAGTGTTGGAGCTCCGTCGATCCTTAGTCGACCGGGCGCCACAGGAGATAGATTATAATATAGGCTTAGTTTATGCGCTCCTGGGCCTTTATTCCGTAGTTGAGAATGAGGAAGAAAAGCGGGAATATTGGGGAGAAGCCTCCGGTATCACGAAATACCTCGCGGGCAAAGGGGTTGAGCACGGCCAACTGGACGCGCTGAAAAAAATCTTCGGGATTGAGTGAAGCGAACACGAGCCGCGCTGAGTAGCTAAAAACACTCGAAACCGAACGGAAGAACGAGCAATAAGTAAATTAGGGCTCTTCTTCCGGAAGCAGACGCGCTTTGGAGTACAAAAAACTCGGAGACCGGAACCCCAATGATATTGGAGGCGCCGATAAGGAAAGAACGTGGAAAACGCTGTTGAGAGAAGTTCGAACCAAACCGTTAGATTTTCGGGGTTTAAACGGGCAAGGTAGGCGCTCGAAGACCTTCAGCGGTTTTGCTTCAAAAACAAAACGGGAGTGATATTTATGCCAAATCAAAGCAATGAGGAGAACAAATACGTCTACGTCAGCTACAGCCCGCACGAGCTACCGGAAGTGGCGCAGCGATTGAAAGAAGACCTGGAACATCTCGGTTACGAAGTTTTTATGGGCGCCGACCAAATCACCGCCGGGGGCCAATGGGACGCTACGCAGAATGAAGGGCTGCAGCGCCTGAAAGATGGGGGATGGTTCATCTATCTTATGACCCCATCTTCGGTTCGGCAGGGTCAGAATTTTTGCCTCAACGAAGTAACCTGGGCGGTTCACCACTTCACCGGCGCTTTACTTCCTCTGATGGTCAAACCCTGTAAACCGCCGCTCAGCATTTACCACATCCACTACTACTCTATCGACGACTGTATCCCGATAAAAGATAAGGAAGAATGCTACCGGGAGCATCTGAAAGAGATCCAAGCCATCCTCGAACGGCGGAAACCCATCCCCATTCCGGACGAACGCTTCAAGCTCGAAAGAATCCTGAGGCCTATGGCATTCGATTGGAAAAAGCTCACCGCGCTCGACAGCTTCTCCGGAAGAGAATGGGCGTTGGAAAAGGCCAAAGAGTGGGTGGAGAACCCTAACGCTCCGAGAATTTTCCGTATCGGCGGGGGGCCGGGGACTGGAAAGAGCGCAATCGCCGCGTGGTTGGTCCGGGAAATGCCCGAGCTCATCCAGGCGATTCATTTTTGTGATCGGGACAATGTGGAAAAATCCAACGTCAATCGGATCATTCATTCGATCGCTTGTCAACTCGCTTTTTGCCTGGAAGACTATAGACGGGAACTCGAACACAAGGTCTACGAAAATGTAGAGGATAATCGGCGGTACTTGAATCCAATGATCCAACCTCGGGTTCTTTTCGAAGAACTGATCGTGGATCCTTTGTTTCGCACATTAAAAACACATAGAAATGATAATCAACAGATCGTCATCCTCATCGACGGGCTCGACGAAGCGGGGGCCCCGGGGATGGAAAACGAACTGGCCCGACTGATCGGAGATCCGAGTTTCCAAGATGCGATGCCCGGTTGGATACGCTGGATCATCACCTCGCGGAATGAACCCTTGATCACGTCCCAGCTTCATGGCGCCCCCATCCAGATCGATCTGGATGAAGTGGAAAACCAAAGGGCAGATTTCAGAGCCTACTTCGAGAAAAGGCTTTCCGGTTTACTCCCAGAACAAAAGAGGGAAAGCATCTTGGAGACATTGGTAAACAGAGCAGAGAAAAGCTTTTTATATTGCGAGCTCTTGTGCGATGACATCGAGAGAGACCCCCAGGCGCTTCGTTCACCCGAGAAATTCCCAGAGGGGATGAACGGATACCTTAGCCAATTCTTCAGCGCACATTATCCTCAGGGGTTCGATGACCGTACCAGAGATGTTTTATCGCTGATGTGCGCGGTGGTCGAACCATTGGATGCCGATCTGATTCGGAAGATCACTGGGATGAAGAAACCGGAATTGAAAAAATGGTTGCGTGCGGTAGGCTTTCTGGTTCAATACGAAGAAAAGACAGAGACGCTGCGCTTCTACCACGCGATCGTGAAGGAATGGCTAACGAGGGAACTGGAAGGATCACATCCCGATATCTACGCAATCGAACCGGAAAAAGGCCACCGGATGCTTGCCGACTATGGCTGGGATAATCTTCAAAAAAAGCAAGGTTGCAAAAAGCCTATGGATTACGTGATAGAAAACCTGGGGATTCATTTGTACGCTTCTAGTAATAAGCCGGAGAAGGACAAGAGGGTCCGCGACCGGTTGCTCGAATTGTTCAGGAAAAGCTTCACGGGAACGGAGAAGGGAAGGCTTCCGGTAAAAGTCATCGACGCCCTTCTGACCTATGTAGTCGCGCATCATAAAGAATCGGAAGAAACCGGATTCAAAGGTATCGTAGGTCGTTTTCTGAGGGCAGAAACGCCACCGGGGGCAAAATATGCCTTGGCCAACTTCCTTCATCATCGTTATGATTACGACAGCGAACGCGGAAACTTGGAATGGGCGCGATGGATGCTCCAAAGACAGCATCCCGTTCTCAAAGAGCATGTGAAAGCGTATCCGGAAGGCGCCAAGCGCCAATGGGAGCTCGGCGTAAGCTGGTTCAAGATCGGAGACATCGAAGCGGCGAAGGGAAACCTGGACTTGGCGCACAAAGCATATAATAAAGGCTTAGTTACCAAACTCGAGCTGATAAAAAAAATTCGCTTTAACACCGTCTGGCTATGGGACTTGAGCGTGAGCTGGAACAAGATTGGAGACATCGAAGCGGCGCAGGGAAACCTGGACTACGCGGTGGTAGCTTACGAGAAAGGTCAGGACGTCTTGCTCGAACTGTCGGAAAATGACCCCGAGGACACCGACTGGCTACAGGATCTGTGTATGAACTGGAACAAGATCGGGGATTTAGAAGCGAAGCGGGTGAACCTAGGCCAAGCCCTGGAAGCCTACAAAAAAGGCCAGGATATCTTGCTTGATTTAACAGAGAAAGACCCTGCAAACACTCTCTGGCAGCTGGTCCGTGGTGGGAATTTGAGCAAGATAGCGGAAATCGAAGCGGCGCAAGGAAACCTGTCTCAGGCGCTGGAGAATTTCAAGAAAACCCTGGCGATCATGCTCGAATTGACCGCTAAAGATCCAACGAACACCTTTTGGCTGTATAATTTGACTTTTAATTGGGAAAGAATCGGGGATATAGAAGAGCGATTGGGGAACCTGGACAGCGCAAAGAATGCCTATGAAAAAGCTCTGGAGATCAGGCTCGATCTGACTGCAAAAGAACCCGCGAACACCGACTGGCAGCTGAGCCTCGGTGTGAACTGGAACAAGATAGGAGATGTCGAAGAAGCGCGTGGGAACCTAGACCTAGCGCTGGAAGCCTACGAGAAAGGCCTGGAGATCATAATTGATTTAACGGAAAAGGATCCCACGAACACCCTCTGGCAGCGGGTCCTCCACGCGAGCCAGAACAGGATCGGGGATATTGAAGAAGCGCGGGGGAACACAGATCAAGCGCTGAAAGCCTACGAGAAAGACCTGGCGAATAAGCTCGAGCTGGCTGCGGAAGACCCTGAGAACACCGACTGGCTGTGGGACTTAAGCGCGAGCTGGAGCAAGATCGGGGATCTCGAAGAAGCGCGGGGGAACCTGTCCCAAGCGCTGAAAGCATATACCAAATCTCTGGAAACTAACTTGGTACTGACCGAAAAAGACCCCGAGAACACCCTCTGGTTACGAGATCTGAGTATGTGCTGGAACAAGATCGGGGATGTCGAAACGGCTCGGGGAAACCTCTCACAGGCGCAGAACGCTTATGAGAAAGCGCTGGCGATCGCGCTCGATTTAACTGAGAAAGACCCTACGAACACCGACTGGCTACTCGACTTAAGCATAAGATGGAACAGAATCGGCAATCTAGAAAATATGCGGGAGAATCTGCCACAGGCGCGGGCCGCCTACGAGCAAGAACTGAGGATTATGCTCGAATTGACAGCGAAAGACCCCGAGAACACCGAATGGCTGCGGGATCTGAGCGTGAGCTGGAGAAAGATAGGGGATATCGAAGCGAGCTGGGAGAACGTGTCACAGGCGCAAGACGCCTACAAGAAAGCGCTGACCATCCTGCGCAAACTGATAAAGAAAGACCCCACGAACATCAGATGGTTGCGGGACTTAAGTAAGATCTGGAGCAAGATCGGGGACATCGAATCGGCGAGGGGGAACCTCGCCCAGGCGCAGAAAGCCTGCGAGAAAACCCTGGCGATTTTGCTCGAATTGACAGCGAAAGACCCGGTGAACACTGACTGGTTACTCGATCTCGGCGTGAGCTGGACCAAGGTCGGGGATGTAGAAAGAAAGCTAGGAAAACTGTCACAGGCGCGGGACGCCTACGAGAAAGCCCTGGCGATTATGCTCGAACTGACGAACAAAGACCCCGAAAACACCGGCTGGCAGCACGTTTATGGGATTTCGTTAAGCCGACTTGGAATACTTCACGAACGACGAGGAGACTCTAAACGGGCGAAAGAATGCTTTCTAAAAGTATTAGAGCTCCATCGATCCTTGGTTGATCGGGCTCCAAACGAGATAGATTTTAGTATTGGATTAGTCTATGCGCTTCTGGACCTTTCTTCTGTGGTTAAGAACGTTGCAGAAAAGAGGAAGTATTGGAAAGAAGCCTATGGCATCACAAAATCCTTAGTCGAAGCGGGGGTTGAGCATTACGAGCTGGAAGATCTGAAAGAAATCTTTGGGATTGAGTGAAGCGAACACGAAACGCACTGAGTAACCAAAACGCTAGAAACCGAACGGAAGAACGTGTGACAAGTAAATTAGAGCATCCCTTCCGGAAGCGGACGTACCTTGGAGTACAAAAAGGCTCGAGACCGGATCCCAATGAGATTGGAGGTGTGAAGATGGAACGAATACCCTTTATCTTCCTTTCCTATGGACACGACGCCTATTCCGTTCTGGCGAGGAAACTGAAGACGGACCTGGAAAGCCAGGGCTATGAGGTGTGGTACGACTTTGAGCGTTTGATCGAAGGGAAGGACTGGGCGCAGTATATCGAAGAAGGCTTGGAGAAAGCCAGACGTTTAGAGGATCAAGGGCATCTGATCTTCCTGATGACCCATCATTCGGTACGCCGTCCGGACGGGTTTTGCCTCAACGAGTTGGCCAAAGCCTGCGCGGAGGGGATCCGATCCATTATCCCGGTTCTGGTTCAATGCGGCAGCAAACCTCCACTCTCCATCTGCCGTCTCCAATACCTCGATATCCACGACTGTCTGGATAATACCTTAACCCTCCACCCTGAAAGGTATACCCGCTACCTGAACAGAATTCTCGAAGTCTTACGAAGGGAACGAACCCTCGAATCAGAAGGGGGTGAAGCGACCTTGCGACAGCTTCTTCCCCCCATCGATTTTGCCGCTGATCGATTCGGTCATAAAGAGTTCAGTGGAAGGGAATGGCTCTTTGAGCAGATACAAGGATGGTTGGAAGCGGAAACGCCCCGTCGCGTGCTTTGGATCAAAGGGAAAGCAGGCGTGGGGAAAACTGGGTTAGCCATCAAGATATGCGATCAATACGAACAGGTGGTCGCCCATCACCTTTGTAAAGCCGAAAATCAGGAAAAGAAAAAACCGGAAAACCTGGTCAAATCCATCGCCTATCAGCTGAGCACGCAAATTCCGGAATATCGAGACAAGCTTTTGGATCCAAGCAGCAGGTTGGAGCACACGCTGTCCGAGTACAAAGACGATCCGAGAACGCTCTTTGAAAAGCTGGTCGTGGAACCTCTCTACGGCATTCCGAGGGAACCGGGGGTAAAGAAAGTTATCGTCATCGACGCTGTAGACGAGGCAAACAACGCCTACTCAAACGATATCACCGCCTTTATCCGGGACGAATTCTGGAAGACCCCTCCGTGGTTGCGACTGATCCTGACGAGCCGGGACGATCCGCTAGTCAACTCGGACCTGACCGAATACCGATCTGAGGCTATCACTATAGAGTCACAGGACAACGATAACGACATCCTACATTACCTCGAGAAGCATTTGAAGCAGATCGTTCCGGACGGAGAAAAAGCGAATGCGTATGCAAAAGAAATCGCGAAGAAAAGCCAAGGAATGTTCCTCTATGCGGTCGAAGTGATGAAAAGCATCCGGCTTGGGGATTTGAAATTGGACAAACTGGATGAATTCCCGATCGGAATGAACGCTTTCTATAAACGAAACTATGAAAGGCAATTCCCGCCAAGCCGTCCTGAAGAGATACGGGATTACGAGGAACGCGTTTTACCGCTTCTCAACATTATCGCAGCGGCTATGGAGCCGCTTGACAGAGAAACCTTAATAAGTGTCTTGAACCTATCCACACAAAAGGAAGCCGATCGTTTGTTCCAAAAGATGGGAACATTGTTCATCCGAACAGATGGAAAATTGATCCCGGTCCACAAATCGCTGATGGACTGGTTGGTCAGCGAAGCTGCAGGTATATACAAGATCTATCCGCTCGATGGGCACGGATTACTCGCGGAGAACGGATGGAAGCGGTTGAAGGAAGAGGAAGAGCGTGGGTGGGAAGACCCGTTTGACTATGCGATCAAAAACGTTGGGATACACCTATACGCCTCCAAGGAGAGGCCGGAGAAGGACGCGACGGTCCGGAACCGGTTGGTTGAATTGTTCAAGAAAAGCTTCGCGGGAAAGAGGAAGGAAAGGCCTCTGAAAAAAGTCATCGACGCCCTTCTGACCTATGTAATCGCGCACCATAAAGAATCTGAAGAAACCGGATTCAAAGGTATCGTGGGTCGTTTTCTGAAAGCAGAAGCGCAACCGGAGGCAAAGCACGCCTTAGCCGCCTTCCTTCATAATCGTTATGTTTACGACAGTAAGCACGGGAACGCAGAATGGGCACGATGGATGCTTCAAAGGCAGCATTCCGTTCTCGAAGAGCTTGTGGGTGCGTATCCGGAGAACACCGGCTGGAAACGAGACTTGAGCATAAGCTGGAGTAAGGTCGGGGATATCGAAAAGGCGCGAGGGAACCTGTCACAGGCGCAGGACGCCTACGAGAAAGCCCAGACGATCAGGCTCGAACTAACGGAGAAAGACCCCACAAACACGAAATGGCAACGGGACCTCGGCGTGAGCTGGAACAAGATCGGAGATATCGAAGCGGCGCGGGGGAACCTCTCACAGGCGCGAGACGCCTACGAGAAAACCCTGACGATCTTCCTCGAATTGACAGCGAAAGAACCCACGAACACAAAATGGCAACGGGACCTCGGCGTGAGCTGGAGTCAGTTCGGGGATATCGAAAAGGCGCGAGGGAACCTGTCACAGGCGCGGGTTGCCTACGAGAAAGCACTGGCGATCAGGCTCGAACTAACGGAGAAAGACCCCACAAACACCAAATGGCAACGGGACCTTGGCGTGAGCTGGAGTAAGGTCGGGGATATCGAAAAGGCGCGAGGGAACCCCTCACAGGCGCAGGAAGCCTACGAGAAAGGCCTGACGATCAGGCTCGAACTATCAAAGATAGACCCAACGAACACCGACTGGCAACGGGACCTTGGTGTAAGCTGGGGCAAGATCGGGGATATCAAAGCGAAGCGAGGGAACCTGGACCAGGCGTGGGACGCCTACGAGAAAGCTCTGGCGATAAGGCTCGAACTAAAGGAGAAAGACCCCGCAAACACCAAATGGCAGCGGGACCTCGGCGTGACCTGGAGTAAGGTCGGGGATAACAAAGAGGCACGGGGGAACCCCTCACAGGCGCAGGAAGCCTACGAGAAAGGCCTGACGATCAGGCTCGAACTGACGAAGATAGACCCAACGAACACCGACTGGCAACGGGACCTTGGCGTAAGCTGGAGCGAGATCGGGTATTTCGAAGCGAAGCGAGGGAACCTGGACCAGGCACGGGACGCCTACGAGAAAGCTCTGGCGATCAGGCTCAAACTATCGAAGATAGACCCAACGAACACCGACTGGCAACGGGACCTTGGCGTAAGCTGGAGCAAGATCGGGGATATCGAAGCGAAGCGAGGAAACCTGGACCAAGCGCGGGACGCCTACGAGAAAGCTCTGGCGATCAGGCTCAAACTATCGAAGATAGACCCAACGAACACCGACTGGCTACGGGACTTAAGCGTAAGCTGGTACAGGATCGGGGATATCGAAGCAGCGCAGGGAAACCTCTCACAAGCGCAGGACGCCTACGAAAAAGAGTTGGCGATTATACTCAAACTGACGGAAAAAGACCCCACAAACACCAAATGGCAGCGCAGTTATAGGATTTCGTTAAGCCGACTTGGAATACTTCACGAACAACGAGGGGACTCTATACGGGCGAAAGAATACTTACTTAAAGTGTTAGAGCTCCGTCTATCCTTGGTCAACCGGGCACCACAGGAGATAGATTTTAATATTGGATTAGTCTATGCGCTCCTGGACCTTTATTCCGTAGTTGAGAACGAGGAAGAAAAGCGGAAATATTGGGGAGAAGCCTCCGGTATCACGAAATCTCTAGTCGAGGCGGGCGTTAAGCATAACGAGCTGGAAGATCTGAAAGAAATCTTTGGGATTGAGTGAAGCGAACACGAAACGCAGTGAGTAGCCAGAAATACCCGAAACCGAACGGAAGAACGTGCGCAAGAAAATTAAAACGCCACTTCCGGAGCGGATGCACGTTGGAGTACAAAAGAGCCTGAGACTGGAACCCCAATGATATTAAAGGTGTGAAGATGGAAGGAAAACACTTTTTCTTCATTTGCTAACACAAGAAACCGCTATGACGAACAAGCAGCTGGAATCAAATTACTCTCAAACAACATTCCTGTGATCTGCAACCGGTTATTCGATAGGCCTCATAAGACAAAAAGTATCTTGAGTCGAGCCTTTTTCGCTTTTTTTGCCTGATAGGACGGCCCATACTAGGAGACGAAGAATGATCTACATCTCGGGCGACACGCACGGAACCATCGATTCGCGGTTTTCGGAGATAAATTTCAGACCGGAGGATTTTATCATCATTCTCGGGGATTTCGGGTTTTTATGGGAAGCGGAACCAACAGAAAAAGAAGCAGTCCTCTTAAGAGAGCTCGGATCAAAGGGATCTACGGTTTTGTTTATCGACGGGAACCACGAAAATTTCGATCGACTGGATCGCTTACCGACAGAGACTCGATTCGGAGCTGAAGTTGGCGTGATACAACCCGGGCTGTATCATCTCAGAAGAGGTAACATCTATACGATCGACAATCGGCGTTTCTTTGCGATGGGCGGCGGACTATCCATAGACAAAGAGTTCCGTATCCCAGGGCTATCCTGGTGGCCGCAGGAACAGCCGTCGTGGGAAGAAACCCAACATGCATTGGAGACACTCGAAATACACGATAATGAAGTCGATTATGTTCTAACCCACGCCGCTCCTTTAACGATCAAGAGGATCGTGTTGCGCGGAGACAATCGGTTTCCAGACCCCACCGAGCAGTTCTTAGAATCCCTTTACCCACTTATCCGCTTTAAACTCTGGTTTTTTGGTCATTATCACGTAAACGTTAAGCTCGGACATTTCATTGGATTGTACGATGACTGGTACGCGTTGGATGGATGAGGTGTGTGTCAAGTTTTGAGGTAGCATCAAGAAACAAGGCCAGAATCGATCGCACGGTTTTTAGTTCGTGTGGTCAACGCGGCGTAAGCGCCGTTTGTTTTTGTGCCGGCGCGAAAACAGTGGGTTCGCACAGAGGGCACAGAGAGCACGGAGGAGAAATTCTTGGGAACGCCAACTTTTAAGTTGGCATGTCTTGGAACAGAAACAGGGTTCGCACAGAGGGCACAGAGAAAAGATTCTTGTGAACGTCCTGGGAACGTCGAACTTTAGTTCGGCATGTTTACCTCTGAACAATAAAAAAGAACAAAAGGCGGATTGCGCAGTCCCGTTAGTTACTGTATGATAACCCACAAGAAGGCGAACCGATGGACTTCGTGGATTTTCGCAGTCAGCCCACTAGTTACCTCGCGATAACCCCACGCGGGCGTCGCGGCGTAAAAACGACAAAAGGCGGATCTCCTCTTCTTTCCTTTCTTTCTGTTTCGCATCAATTTTTATACCCACACGAAGAGAGAAATGTTTGAAAATATATGCTACAATATTTAATATCACGAACACGAAAACAGATTCCTACAATGAGGGGTAGACAAAAGGATTACCGCTGGCAAATCTGTAAATGAGTGAAAGATAGAGAAGACTCGGGTTGTCGGTGTTTTCGATCCCAACGGGTTTTCAAAAGGAACGAGAAGACTCTTTTTAAGGAACCAAAGGTACAGTAGAGAGAGAGCCTGCGCAGAAATCAGTGGGACCTTTCGGCGCGCTTATTGGACGCAATGAAGCTTTGAAAAACCATATTCTTTCTACCATTTCCCATCTTCAGGAGCTTGATAGCAAACGGTTTCGAGAGATTTCGTGGCGTGAATAACCGGTTGCGAATTCGCTATCAATGGAAGCGTTAAGGGGGTAACATGAAACGGACGAATTGGAAGGTTTTCATCTACATCGGGTTGATCATCTATTTTTCAGGGATGATCGGTTGGTATCAGTACTATAACTTACTAAATAAACCTCTTCCTATGTTAACGGCGATAAACCTCTGCGTACAACTCTTCACTCAACCTTTTATTCCCTCGATCCTTTTAATGGTGAACGACGCATTCCCAGATCCCCCCGTTCTTCTCGTCACGGCGCGATTCGCCGCGGTCATCTTTATGTTTTTCACGATCCTGGCGCTCATCTTTTCAGTTTTCAAAGAATGGTGGACAGTTATCCGCGTTTATTTTACATTCCGGAACCATCTGATCCTTATGGGGCTAAACAGTAAAACCAAGCGTTTACTGGAAGATGTCTTGATGAATACGCCTAAGCAGCAGATAGTCCTTCTCGTTCCCGAAAGCGCGAACACAGAGGCCTACCCCAGAGAAAACGCCCGGTACGCGATTCTTGCGGCGCCAATCGTGACCCCTTCTCTCTTAAATCGAGCGGGTATATCCAAAGCGTCTAAAGTTTTCCTACTTGAAGAAGACGAAGTCCTGAATCTTGAAAGATTGAAGGCCATCGAGGGACTCGCCTCTCGCATAAAACGCCCGACTCCTCTGAAAATCGCTGTACTTCTACATCATTATGCAACGCTGATGGCCTTCAAGGAGCTCAAAGGAAACGACACCACCGGGAATACGGATATCCATGCCTTCCAGTGGGATCAACGGTTTGCCGCGTATATTGCCGACACGTTCTTTTCTTCCGCGCTATCTCCCGAATCTTTCGAAACGGAGGAGATCGTGCTGTTGGTTATCGGAAATAGCCGCTTATTTGAACCTCTCGCGCTCGAATGGATTCAAATGTATCGTCTGCCTAGCAACGTACCGATTAAGATAATCCAAGTTTTGGACAACTCGATACCCGTTCCGGATTTCCTACGAGAACTGGGGGATCAAGTAGAGTGGACTCAATACGAAAATGCCGCGTTTTTTTCCGCCCCTCCCTTCGAATTGCTCAATCGGATTAACTTGTGCGTCGTTCTCAACGACGACGAACGCGTGTTATACCAGGAATGTCAGAAAGCGCGGCGCGTTTTTTATCAAACTCGAAGGACACTCGAAAACCCGACAATCGTCCTTCCGGTTCAAGAACACCGCCCCTATTGGACGAAGCTGCCGCGGATAAAGGAAAATTTAAAGACGCTTATGGTTCGCGCGGTTTTCGAAGAAGAAGTGATTTCTTCTAAAGAATTGCTGGAGGGTGCAGATAGAATCGATGCGCTTGCGAAATCGATACACGGATTTTATACTCAGTTACCGCAGAAACAAATAGGGGAAGAATGGGAAAAACTCAACGACGCTTTCAAAGACGAGAACCGCATCGCAGCGAGGCATATCGCGTACAAGCTCTCGTACCTCGGGTTGGAAATGGCAAAAGAAGAAGACCAACGCGAATCGGTGACGCTCGATACCCTCTCAAAGGCAGAAAAAGAACAGCTATCCCAATTGGAACACAACCGGTGGATTGCAAGAAAGAGGGTATGCGGTTATGTTGCCGACGCAGAAAAACCGGGGCGGGAAATAAGGGATACGCTCAAGATCCATCCGGACATCCGCGAATGGGCCACCCTTTCAGAGGCTGACAAAGCTAAAGACGCAGGCTTTTTGGAGTATGAAGAGATTCTCCGCAGAATTGGCTTAAAAATCGTACGAAAAGAGCGTTATGAGGACAATTAGGGCCAACGTTTATTTTGCATAACCGGCGATTACTTGCTAACGAATCTATCTTGCGGTTCGGGAGGGATAGGGATGGGTTTTATTTTTCTTTCTTATGGGCATGATAGATATTCAAGGCTCGCATCACAGTTGAAAGAGGATCTGAATGCCAAGGGATACGAGGTATGGTATGACCTAGAAAGGCTGTTGGCAGGAACAGACTGGGAACAGTATATCGAGGATGGGTTGGAACAAATAGTCGAGGCGCAAAACGAAGGGTTCCTGCTTTTTCTTATGACCTTGCATTCTGTGCGCCGTCCGGACGGGTTCTGCCTTAACGAATTGGCAAAAGCCTGCGGGAAAGGGGTACGAAACATAATCCCACTTATGGTTCAGTCTGGCAGCGTACCTCCGCTGTCGATCTTTCGGCTCCAAAACCTTGATGTACGAGACTGTTTTGATACAGAATTAAACCTTGTGCAGGAGAATTACAAACGCCACCTGGCAAGAATCCTGGAGATTCTACGAGGTAGATGGCAACTCGACACGGAAGGGGCAGACGCCGTGTTGCAAAGCCTTCTCCCACGGATTGACTTTCAAACAGATTGGCTGGGTTATGAAGAGTTTCAGGGACGGGAATGGGTTTTCGAAAAGATAGACAAATGGCTTTCGAGTGACTCTCCCTCACGCGTATTTTGGATCGTTGGCGGCCCGGGGGTTGGAAAAACCGCGTTAGCGATTAAGATATGCAGCAAAGCCGAAGTGATAGCCTATCATTTTTGTAAAGCAGAGGACTCGGAGAAGAAAAACCCGGCAAACCTGGTGAAATCCATCGCCTATCAGCTGAGCACCCAGATCCCGGAATATCGGAAAAGGCTTCTGGACCCGAACAGCAGGTTAGATAACACGCTATCCGAGTACAAAGACAAACCGAGAGAGCTCTTTAAAAAGCTGGTTGTGGATTCTCTCTACGGCATTTCGATGGAACCGGGGGCAAAGAAAGTCATCGTCATCGACGCTGTAGACGAGGCGAACAACGCCTATTCAAACGATATCACCGCCTTTATCCGGGACGAGTTCAAGAAGACCCCTCCATGGTTGCGACTGATCCTGACGAGCCGGGACGATCCGCTAGTCAACTCGGATCTTGCGGAATACCGATCCGGGGCTATCACTATAGAGTCACAGGACAACGATAACGATATCCTACATTACCTCGAGAAGCACTTGAAGCAGATCATTTCGGACGAAGAAAAAGCGAATGCGTATGCAAAACAAATCGCGGAGAAAAGCCGAGGAATGTTCCTCTATGCGGTCGAAGTGATGAAAGGCATCCGGCGCGGAGACTTGAAATTGGACGAGCTGGATGAATTCCCAATTGGAATGAACGCTTTCTATAAACGGAACTATGAAAGGCGATTCCCTCCAAACCGCCCTGAAGAGATACAGGATTACAAGAAACGCGTTTTACCGCTTCTCAACATTATCGCAGCGGCATCGGAGCCACTTGACCAGGCAACCTTGAAAAAAGTTTTGAACCTATCCACACAAATGGAAGCCGATATTCTGTTCCAAAATATGGGAACATTGTTCATCCGAACAGATAGAAAATTGATCCCGGTCCACAAATCGCTTATGGACTGGTTGGTCAGCGATGCTGCAGGCATATACAAGATCTATCCGCTCGATGGACACGGATTACTCGCGGAGTATGGTTGGAAGCGGTTGAAGGAAGAGGAAGAGTATGGGTGGGAAGAACCGTTAGACTATGCGATCGAAAATGTTGGGATACACCTGTACGCCTCCTCAGAGAGGCCAGAGATGGACGCGACGATCCGCGAACGGTTGGTTGAATTGTTCAAGAAAAGCTTTACGGTCGAAGTGAAGGAGAAGCTTCCTGAAAAGGTCATTACAGGCCTTTTGCGTTACGTGGCCTCGCACCATAAAGAATCGGAAGAAACTGGATTCAAAGGTATCGTGAATCCCTATCTGAAGACGGAAACGGAACCGTGGACGCTCTACCGGTTCGCGCTTTTCCTGCGCTATGAATCGGATTACCTCATCAACCACGGAAAAGCCGACTGGGGAAGATGGCTACTGGAAATCCAACATGAGGTTTCGGCGAACTTAACTCAATCGTATCCGAACGGGGACGATTACCAATACGGATTAGCAGAAAGCTGGAATAGAATGGGCGACAGACGTAAAGTCACTGGTGACGTTCAGGGGGCAATTGAGGCATTCGAAAAAAGCAGAACAATTATGAAAAAGCTCACCGATGAATCGTCCGAAAACCGCGACTGGAAGCGGTGTTACATCATAAGCTTAGGCCGCCTCGGGGATCTTGGCTTAGAAAGTGGGCGACCGCGAGACACTCTGCATTACTACAAGACAATCCTGAGGTTGCTTGAGAATACGAATGATACCGATCGAGAATGGAAACACTATCAAAGCGTCTGCTGGAGGCGAATTGGGGACAGCCTTACGGCGATGGATCAAGAAGAGAGAAGAGAAAGTTACTTTATGTTAAGAAAGCGGGGGCAAATCGATATACTGGAACAAAGTCGCTATTATGTTCGCGAAGCTGCAGATGCCTATAGAGAATCTTCAAGAATAATGAGAGAACTATGTAGTCAAGAACCTGAGAACCGTCTCTGGAAAATGGATTTGAGTGTCAGCCTTATGAAAGAGGCCGAAATGGAAGAGGCCGAAATGGAAAAAGAATTCGAAAGAGCGAAAAAGTTCGTTCTTTCGCAGGCATTGAGGAAATACGAACAAAGCGAAGAGATTGTCAAAGAACTTTTAAAGTCCGATGAAAAGAATACGCAATGGCAACACCTTCACGCGGTGATCCTGCATAAAATCGGGAAAGCCGCTTACACGCTGCAAGACCTCGACCGAGCGAGAGCCTGCCTCGAAGAAAGTAACAGCATCCTCCTGGAATTATCGAAGGAAGACAACGACAACGCCGAATGGGGACAAGATTTATGTATGAGCTGGCTTGTAATTGGAGAATTGAAAGAAGCCGAGGGCCGTGAAGAGGATGCCAATAGCGTGTTCGAGAAAGCTGAAAAGGGTTTGAGGAGTTTATTAGAGCGAAATCTCAACGAGTATTTTATTTGGAAATCTAAAGAAGCGCTTCATTTAGCTCTATTCAAACAAGCGAGAATACTATGCAAACAAGCGAGAAAACACGTAAAACTGGGAGAGCTGCAAACAGCGGAAGCCAAGTATCGAGGCGCGTTGGTTTTAATTGATGAAATGGGGAAAGACAGGAATACACTAAACCCAAACTGGGTAGAAAGTCAGAAAGACAAAATTAACGCTTACATCGGTCTCGGGATAATCGAATTAAGATCGGGAAATAGTAAGGCGGGTTCTAAATATGTTCAGAAAGCGATCGGGACTCTGAGTAAGTTTGTTATTAATCGCCGAACACTTCAGACGTCCCTTGATATTCACTTTTTTGGAACCCTGTCAGAAAGCCTGAAAGAGTACGTGAAGGTTTGTATCGGACTTTTAACAAACGAATATACGTCCGGGGATTTCAAAGAAATTCCTGGTTTTGTTCAGAATACTGTCGAGACGCTGGCAATAATCGTCAATTATCTTCGAACACATTCGATGCCCCAAGGAGCCTGCTTAGAGGGCAATTTGTTAGAAGTATACTCGAATTCTCTTTGGAACATGTTCGACGATATAGAAAACAGCGGAGGATCGAAGGAAAGCGCTCAGAATTCTTTTAAAGAAGCCTTGGTACAGATGGTAAGAAACCAGTACTTCTGGAAGTGGAAAAAACAGAGCGAGGTAATTAATTGTTTGCAAAGAATCTCTGAGGTGGATGGGACCGATAATCCTGAGCGGGTGATATTTAACTATCACACAATCCTCGTAACGATAAATTCAATAAGGAATCTTGACGGTGACCTGAGGGCAATTTTGAATAATGCTTTGAATACTCTATTGACTTATAAAGACCAGCTTCAAAAAAACATACCCGTACTTATCGATATGGCAAAAGGCTGGAACCACCTCGGAGATTTCGACAGTTGTATGAAAAGTTTTCGTTTCTCTGAAGAGTTGTTTAAGCAAGGGAATAATATTGAATTTTGGATCTCAATGGTAGATTCCATTGAAAGGGTTCTTTCGCTCATCTCCTATAAAGTTGAGTCCTGGAGTGCTTTAGACGCTGTAGATTGGGAGCGAATCGATTACGCGGTAAGGTGTTACAATAGCTGCTTCAGCGATGAATCTCCAATAAATCAAGAGAACCGAGACCGTTATCTGAAAAAAAAGTCGTTTAAGAGGAAATTTTCGCTAATTTATAAACGCGTAGGAGAACTGGAAGAAAACCAATTAAATTATGAAAAAGCTATAGTGGCTTATCAAAATAGTTTAATGTTTCTAGAAGAAATAATGAAATTTGACCGAAGAAGAAGCTACTTGAGATTAAGCATACATTTCGGTAATAGGTTAGCGACTCTATATCAACAAATTGGTAGAGACCTAGAAGCCGTAGAATGGTATAACAACTCCCTAGAAAGGAGTCGAGAGTTCGCAAAACAATCGCTGTTTTCGACAAATTCTCTGAGATTACTCTCGGCAATCCTCATAAACCTGTATGAGCTTACCGAATCCGAAGAGAAAAGAAAGGCTTATTATGAAGAAGCTCTCGATATCGCCCATCGCTTGGAACAATCCGAAATCAAGAAACGAAGCCTCGGGGAGTTGAGAGAGTCTTCCTTTCTCGCGAAAACGAGAAATGAACTGGAACAGGGTGTTATTGAGCAGTATACGGGAAGAGTAGGATTCTCTGGAGAGGTAAAGGAAAGCAAACAGACAGAGGAGTTGGACTCGGAGTGATAATCGAAATATGTGAAAAAAGTGAAGAACGAAAGAAGCGTCCGAACGACCATATAAAAGAGCCGACGTGACCAAAAAGAGGATGCGCGTTGGGAGGTAGTTTCCCAAAGAGCGAAAAATCAATGGAAACCAGAAGCACGCAGTTTAAACGAAATAAAAGCCGTCAGCAATTTTGAAAAACCGGCCAAACACCGGGCGAGGGTCACGCTCGGTATAGCCTCAAAGAACGTAAGCGGCGAATATATAGGAAAGACCGAAACGCTACGGGATGAAGAAGGAAGAAGGCTGGTCTACCGAAATGGCTATCACCGAGAGCGGGAGATCCAAACGAGAATCGGGCCGGTAAAGGCCAAACGGCCAAGAGTAGATTTTTAATCTTTTCCTTCGAGGACAAAATACCCCGAAGTGGCGCAAACTGCGGGGATTCCAAGAGATTCAGTATGTTCTGGAAGGGAATCAGTATCTCAACGCTCAAGAATGAAAATTGTCGTCGTTTAACGGATTGCTGGAGGATACGCTCGGTTTCGCTTATTCCACAACATTTGACAATAACTCTATGCTTCTGAGTCTTATGGCGTATTGCCGATCGAAAAGCGCGAGCGGACACTCCGGGATTACTTCGGGGACGTGACCGCCTTCTATTGGCTCCGGTTTGATGGTATGCGGCTCTTGCTTATGCATTTTAACGCCTTGTGGACGTTGGTTCAAGATGGCCACGTACGGTCGGACCATATTCCCTCCATCGAAGTTTTCGATTATCGCGAGTATGCGGAGAATTCGTTTCAGGAGATGCGCGTGACTATGGATGAAAGATCCATAGAGAAGTAGCAAAATCGGAGGTGACTCTCGTGACCTTGTTTCCATTTCATTGGTTATTAAGAATTATCAGTAGGTTTACGAAATCAATACGCCTTGGCAAGCCACAAACCGTCGATTTTACTGAGGCGCCTCCGATCTCCGGAGAGATATTGGATCTGGGCGGCGGGGGCGAAGGCGTCGTCGGCCGGTTATTCGGGCAACGCGTAACCGCGATAGACAAGCGTCAAGAAGAACTGGATGGAGCGCCGGAAGGCCCGATAAAAATCGTCGCGGATGCGAAATCCTTACCCTTACCGGATTCTTCTTTCGATTCCGTCACCGCCTTTTATTTTTTGATGTACGTTAAGCCAACAGAATATTCGCAAATCTTTCGAGAAGCCTTTCGAACCTTGAAAACGGGAGGTGTTTTCTATATCTGGGATACCGTGATCCCGGCCTGCGAGGAACCGATTCGGAAAACCTTTGTGGTTCCGGTCATTGTGAAGATGAATAATAAAACGATCCAAACGGCTTACGGGGTCGGATGGAAAGATCGGATGCTGTCACCCGAACTTCTGACTGAGATCGCTCTGAACACCGGATTTGTAGTAAAGGCCGAGAAGCGTTGTGAGGAGGCTTTTTTCATGGAACTAATAAAGCCGGACAAAAAATCTGAAACCGAAAGCGCGCGATAACCCGAGTCTAGCCAAAAACGCCACGAAAGGCAAAAAGCGAAAAATCAACGGACTGGTCAATGGAATCGTTTTACTGATTCCGGGATTCGGGGAACAGGGAAACCGCAGACGCCCTGTTTATCACATATAGCCCGAAAATAGTCTTTCCCGAAAGAGGAGTTTTTTCGGTTTTGATCGGATTCAGGAGCAATCAAAATAAAACGAAGACTTCGAACACTTACCCGACCGCCGCCTTACGATCCACGCTGGTGTTCGCGGCGCTTTCGTCTCAGAAGAAGTAGTCGCCCGAAGTAACTCTGTAATCGCAGATATTCACCAGACAGACTTTCTTCCGTATTCTCCGCCTGAGAAACGCCTTTGAGATTATAACGGATGCAAGGCCAAAGGGCCAAGAGTAGATAGCCGAAAAGCGGAAGTGAAATTCAACAGTCAGATACTACCGAAATATATGCGAAGGACAGAGAGCATCGACGCGTTCATACCGCTCTTGTATTTAAACGGGGTATCGACAGGGGATTTTACCGAATTTGACAATAACTCCGGACTAAATAAAAATGCGTGAACGCAAAAATGGCGGAATTTTATAAGGAGGCTTAAAGAATGATAAGGCTGAAAACGAAGATTTCTGTAAGGGCTCGTATCCGTGAGACGGTTTCTTCATTCACAGAAAATGGAAAAATGCAAAAATCAGCGTTTATTTTTCGTTTGCTTATTCTTTCTCTTCTCTTCCTGACCTTTGTGACGGGTTACGGAAACAAGAACGCGTTTAACTTCGACAAAATCGATGATTTTGCCCGCTCTGTTAAACTGAAACCCAGCGAACGCCCTGGGGATTTGGCGATCCGACTAACCAAAAACGCTTCTACTGACATAGAAAAAGCGCGGGCTATCTTCGTTTGGTTGACAGAAAATATCCGTTACGACACGGAAAGCTATTTTTCCGGGCGAAACGAACCAAGAACTCTCGAAGAGATTCTACACAGCGGCAAATCTGTATGCCAGGGATATTCGGATTTGTTTGAAACTATGAGTAGAAGCGCGGGACTTGAAGCTGTAACGATTTCCGGTTGGGCGAAAGGGGCTAGCTACTCCCCTGATACATTTATGAGCGGATCGACGAACCACGCCTGGAACGCCGTCAGAATAGAAGGAAAGTGGTATCTTGTCGATTGTACGTGGGGCGCGGGGTACCTTTCTGGAAGAGAGTATATCAAGCATTTTGATGAGTTCTACTTCTTTACGCCACCGGAGCAATTGATTCATACTCACTTTCCGAAAAACAACGATTGGCAACTCCTGGAACCCAAGATGACAAAAGAAAAATATTTAAGTATACCCAAATCCTGGCCTAATTGCTTCCGATGCGGTGTCGAATTACTCTCGGACGCTTACGAGAATATGCGCGTTCGTGAAGAAGAAACTTTCCAATTTGGCGTTAACGAAGGATCGGCATTGTTAGTGACACTCTATGGTCCTGACCGTAACCCAAGGAAGGCGCATGTTTTCGTTCAACGCTCCGGCAATATGTATGAAGTACGTACTCGTTTCGCAGAAAAGGGAAATTACGAGCTCCACATCTACGCACGTAAAGAAACGGATGACGATCCTCTATTTCACAGCGCAATAGCGATATCACTCATAAACGCGTACGCCTAGGGCCTCCAAAAAGACTTCCCAGAAACCTACTCTCTCTTTCAGGAACGTGAAGCGGTTCTTCTCTACCCAATGGAAAGGCGTCTTCAGGCAAATAAATCTGTTGCTTTCCGCATTGTCGTGCCAGACGCAGAAGAAGTCGTTGTTATCAACGGTGGTGAATGGAATTACTTGGAACCCGATAAAGACGTGTTCACAGGTAATGTACGGGTACAGGCCGGAGATGTTTTCATCCTTGCCCGGTTTGAGAGTGACAACATTTATCGATACCTCGTCAGGTATGTCGCGGAATAATCGCTCAGGACACGCTCCCGGGAAGTGTAAACGACCTAAAAATACCCCCCCCTTTAACGCACGAAGAATGACCCCACAAAAAAGCCGCCGAGGGTGTGAGTCATATTATGGGGTGTACTCTAGAAACATGGGCAGAATCCATCCCGCAATTTTAGGCCACGTAGTCATCGCGGCGTAAGCGCCACTTCTTTTCGTGAGGACGCGAAAAAAGGGGGGGGCACAGAGGGCGCAGAGCACACGGAGGAGAGATAAGAGCCGATCCATAATAGAGCCTGGAACGCCAGCCTGGTAACGCCGAACCTTAGTTCGGCATGTTTAACTCTGACCAAAAAAAAGGACGAAGGGCGGATCGCGCAGTCCTGTTAGTTATTGTGCGATAACCCACAAGAAGGCGGATCGCGAGACTTCTTGGGCTTCCGAAGTCAGCCTGCTGGTTACCCGTGATAATCTTCGTACTCTTCGTCGGGGGTAAAATTCACTAGCTGTTTTTAAACGGGGTATCGACTGCGAACTTTTCGGAACCACGAATCCGATAGAACCGCGCTTTTCTACTATTCGGTTCGAACATTTGATAATAACTTGGCTCCCTCGCCTTATAAGCCCAAAGAGCTGAACACGAAAGCGTCGATATCTTTTTTGAGTTTATTTGGAAATCTCCAAACAGTTTGATATAATCTCCCCTGCTTTTCAGTTTTCTCGATCGGATCAAATCAGTTTTGCTTTCTTAAAAATCGTCTGCAAGATTCATTTACCGGCTCCGGATTCATTTTCGTGAACTTTTCCTGTTTGTGTATCAGCCGACGTTTGTTAATCCTTATCTCAACAGATCACGTTTGGTTTGACTATGCTAAGCGCAGCGCGTAAGGGATCAAGCGCCTCCGAATTCTTTCATTTGGTTTTGCGATAATCTCTCCAAGATCGCTTTGGTGTTCTAAGGTGAGGCTTCAGACACGGCAAAAAGGTCTTTGACATCTGAATGGGAGCGGAGCGAAAAGCACGTTCCAGAGCAACTGACACTATAGGAGGTTATCCTTGACTATTTCGTATTATCTGAAAAAAGCAAAAAAAATTTCCTGTCGTATGGCCCAAGGGTTGGGACAAGCGAAACCACCCCGAAGACTGATCCGCAAATTTATCCGTTGTATGACGAAAGCTTGTTACAAAGGGTACGCAGTCGTGGTGGAAAAGGCTCTGACTGATTATGTGATCTACTTAACGCTTATTTCTAGTCCACCGCACAAAGTAATATACGTCACCGAATATGACCCCGAAAGCGCTGGAAACAAAGAAACAGAACGCTTTTTAAGGGAAAGAGAGATCGCGCTCCCCGCTTCAGAAGAGTTAGACCTTAGCTCAGCACCGATCAAAACGCATATTTTGAGACCCTTATTCATTTTGTCGACGCAATACCGGGAAATTCTGGTTTTCAACGAAGACTCCTGCAGCGAAGCTTTTACGAGGTTGATAGATCGGCGAGACCCCTCTGAAACAGAAGCAATACTCTCCTACTATGGGTTTCAGTTTATGGATAATCCTTCGCTGACAAAGGCGGGTGTAGCGGCGTGAGAATGATTCTAAATTTACGCGAATTAGTCGGGGTCAAGTATTCTTCTAGTTTGGAAGATGCCTTCCAAGTTTACGACACGATCCGCCCACTGATTAAGAACGGAAGGGCCTTGTGTGTGGATACCTCAGGATGTAGCTTGTCAAAGCTGTTTTTACGAGAAGCATTTTGCAAACTCTATACCGAGTTTCCCACGAAAAGGCTCAAACGACAGTTGATTTTTAGAGATACAAACCCAATCGTTCAATGGCGTGTAAGGAAAGAAATCCGATATGCCATTCCTTTTTACGCCAGGCTGCATCCGGATAATTCCGGTAAAACCTTCTCTAACCTTTCAGAATCCTCCGACCCCCACTAAAAACTCCTGTAGAAATAGAGCGCATCAATCATTGCGGCAGAACAGATTTGAAAGTCCTTTTCTCCAATACCGCATATTTCATTAAGGGCGCACTTTAGAACGGTTTTTTTTGGGAACGCCTCACTTGTCGGAGCGCTGAACATTAGTCCGGCACGTTCACTGACAACGCCCCACCTGCCGGAACACTGAACTTTAGTTCGGCACGTTCGCTGGGAACGCCTATCTTTAGATTGGCAGGGTTTTATCGAAGAGAAAAGAGAGGGTTTATGCGCAGTGGGCGCGGAGAGAACGTAGATCGCCGCGTAAGCGCTTCTTCTTTTCGTGGGGCCGACTTCCAGTCGGCCTGTCTCTCTGGGAAGGCTGGGAACGGCGACTTTCAAATTGGTACGGTTTTTTCAAGAGAAAAGAGAGGGTTTCGCGCAGAGAACACAGAGGGCGCAGAGAAAGCTTCTTGGGAACGCCAACTTTCAAGTTGGTATGTTTTCTGGTTTTCAAGAAAAAAACACAGCCTATGCCGAACTGAAGTTCGCGTTCCCAGGCGCTTCCAGAAGTTCCGCGCTCCCAACGGCGTTCACAGGGCGCTTTCAGTTTGATCCCAAAACCTCTCACATTGGAAGATGCTTTTTCAGCTCTTCCTCGTTTTGCATATCTATCAGATCCAAGCCCAAGGTATCGAGTTGGTCGATCGTGAGCGCTTTCAGCTTTTCGTAGTACCTTTCGGGGATTTGCGGGAATTTTTTGGTGATCTGTTTCCAAAGAAGTTCTTCTCGGCCTTCCTCTCTGCCTTTTTCCCGACCTTCTTTTCTGCCTTCTTCTCTGCCTTTTTTGATCCCTTTTGCTAATCCCTTTTCCACACCTTCTTGAAGTAGCTTTTCCGCAATCGTTAGCATCTTTTCACTCCTTTCCATCGATACCGTCTTTATCCGTTCTTTGAGCTCCTCTTGCTCAAAATCCGTCCGAGCGTAAAATAGATATCGGATGTACGCTTCGAAGTATTCTTCGTTCCCTACCGTGCCCCTTAATTCGTCGAAGGCTTTCATCGCGTCGAGTACCGTTTCTATGAATACTTCCTTTTCTTCTTCGAAGATCGCTCGGGTGATCCCGAGGAATATCTGTAGCTTCTTCGTCCCTCGTATCGGCTCGTGTTTCGTTGACGAAAAATCATATAGCAAATATTCATAGCTCGGAATCTGGCGTCTATACGCCCCATAGTGTTCTTTCTCAGTTTCGAATAATCCGTCGAAGTCTGTGGAGATCGTCCACTTCCTGTTTCCGTGATAGAAAACGATCGGTATGATGATCGGTAACGGAGACGATGGATCGAGCGACAGAGCCTTTCCCCATATCGCCGTCATATAAAGAGGGGAGTTTCGTTTTCCTGGGAGCGCTAAAAGATAATAGAAAATTTCGCGCAGAGGGTACTGAGAGGGCGTAGATCGCGGCGTAAGCGCTTCTTTTCTTCGTGGGGCTGACTTCCAGTTGGCCTGTCTCTCTGGGAAGGCTATGGGAACGCCAACTTTCAAGTTGGCATGGTTTTTACAAGAGAAAAGAGAGGGTTTCACGCAGAGAACACAGAGGGCACAGAGGGCACAGAGGGAACGGGGGAAGCTTTTTGTGAACGCCTTGGGAACGCCAAACTTTAGTTTGGCATGGTTTAACCTTTTCGCTGGGAGCGTTCCCGAGCGCAGCATCGCGGCGTTAGAGCCCCTTCTTTTCGCGACAGCGCGATACATTTAGGGCTGGGAACGCCAACTTTTAAGTTGGCATGTCCTAAAAGAAAAACAGGGTTCGCACAGAGGGCACAGAGAACACAGAGGGCACGGGGGAAGCTTCTTGGGAACGTCTGGGAACGCCGAACTTTAGTTCGACATAGTTTTTTCTTTTCACTGGGAGCGTTCGCAAGCGCAGCATCGCGGCGTAAGCGTCCTTTCTTTTCGCGACGATGCGATAAGCTTTTGTACGGGCTGATCGCGGGGCTACATCAGTATCGCGAGACTTCGTGGGCTTCCGAAGTCAGCTCGCTGGTTACCCCGCGATGAACCACAAAGTTCGCCGTTCCCAGAACCCACGCCGATTGTGAAGCCGGCACCACCAGGCGTTCTCAGAGCGGCCTGAAGACATGGAGCCTGAGGAAAATGGAACAGGGGTTTTAAGGGAGCGAAAGGGAGTAGAATTGACTTTCACAAATGTGCCCCCGATATAAACCTCGAAGTTTTGAAAGGTTAGAGGTCAAAGGTCACTAGATATAAGCTGTAAAAAATAGCAAGCAGTGGCAAAATGTCAAGGCTCGTTTTTATTTTTCGCTGTTTATGCCGTTTAGAGGGTCTACCGGTGACAAAGTCAGGGCTTTTACAGCATTTTATAGCGCTTTTAGTCGAAAGTGGGGCTAACGCGGAAAAAGGCAACAAAAAACGCTCCTGCTGTTTCTTCTCGACCGGAGCGTTTTCTATTCAATTTTCTTTCAAGGTAGGATCGTACAGGAAGAAAAATACTCAAAAACGAGGAGGAGATTAGAAGTTTCCAGTCCTTCAAGGTAGGCTTCGTACTTGAAATGAAAATTGTTATTGGCCGGGAAGAAGCGATTTAACCATCGTGAGCTTTTTCGGCAAGCAAACGCGAGGGTTGCGTTTGCGGCGTTTCCTTGACTTCAAAGTAGGCTTCGTACTCAAATTGGAAAACCGCCTGGTCGTGAAGAAGCGAGTCAACCCTCGTGAGCTTCTTCGGCAAGCAAACGCGGGGTTTGCGTTTGCGGCGTTTCCCTGACTTCAACGTAGACTTCGTACCCGCCAACACTGCTTCCATTCTATCATTGAATTTTCGGGATGTCAAGGGCTTTTATGGGACTTTACTATCGAAATTGGAGTTGTTGTCAAGCTTAAAAAAACCAAAGGTCGTGCCCCGCTAAAGCGCGGGGGTCCTAGGCGTTCACGCGGGTTCGGCGCTCCCAGAAAACTCGCAGACTTAACCCGACTTTCGACCGGTTTTGGAGAAAAAGGGAAAAAATAAGAAAAAACAACGCTGAAACCCGCATGAAATCGTTGAAAATTTTGGATTTTTAGAAAGTAGTGGCCTAATAGTGTAACAGTTTCGAGTATAAATGGAAACGATTCGCTTTTCGTGGTATCCTATCCCTATGTTTATACGTCAGTCAAGAACTCGAAGAGTCTCAAATGGAAAGATATATACCAAATATGTCCTCGTGGAATCCGTGCGTACAGAGAAAGGACCTCGTCAGAGAACGATTATGCATCTGGGCTCTTTCGATTTACCGAAAGAACGATGGAAAGAACTGGCGGCCTGTTTGGAAAGAAAGCTATCCGGACAGAGTACCTTTCAAGAGGAAGCCCCTGATATCGAACACATCGCGACACAAATCA
>MWEM01000033.1 GCA_002071085.1 Thermotogota bacterium ADurb.Bin062
TACGGTTTGAGGAGGCAGGAGAAGGAAACCGGGAGAGGGTAAGCTGCCAGGTGGTGTGATGGACACTCACACACATAAATCGAGAGCGGTGCATCTCTGACTCCACGGCGCCTTCTCTTGACCCTACGTGCGGCATGTCTTCTACGTTTTCATTCTCTCTTTGCGTACTCTGTGCTCTCTGTGCGAACCCTTTTTTTGTGAGCGCCTGGGAACGCCGCACTTTAGTGCGGCATGTCTTCTATGTTTTCCGCACTCCTCCGTGCCCTCCGTGTGACCCCATCTTTTTTCTTTCAAAGCATGCCAACTTAAAAGTTGGCGTTCCCAAGAACTTTTTCTCCATGTGCCCCGTGTTTTTCAAGACAGGTACAAAAGCGTATCGCGCCGTCGCGAAAAGAAAGGGCGCTTACGCCGCGATGCTTGTCCTCACTGTCCCCTCCGTGTTCTCCGTGTTCTCTGTGTTCTCCGTGTGAACCCACCCCTTTTCTTTCAAAGCATACCAACTTAAAAGTTGGCGTTTCCAGAAGACCTGCCGAACTAAAGTTCGGCGTTCCCAGTGCGTCCCAAGAAACTTTCCTCCGTGAGCTCTGTGTGAACCCTTCCTTTTCTCTTTAAAAATATGACAACTAAAAAGTTATGTCCATAAAAAAAGGTTACTTTCCTAATTCAAAACCTGCTATAGAAGGGGAACACAGAAAGTTATGATAAAATAAATTATGGTATGTTAAAATAGAAGTACTTATTCTTGGAAAAAAAGGAGGGGTTCGTTAGAGTGACGAGGATAGCGAAAAGGAGATTTCGAGTAGTACGGGAAACACCCTGGGGAGTACCACTAGTCATAGAAAGAGAAGTGGATAACGCGATAGCCACCGTAGTAGCCGAAGAAAAATCAAAAGGAGAGCTGAGCTTCAAACGTAACCGGGTATACACGTTAGAAGGGCTCTGCAAGCTCTTGATTATGGCTGCACTACAAGGCATCGGGCTCAAGCATGAGATAGCGCTATTTGGGAACAATGTGGAAGGACAGGCCTATACAAAGCAAAATTTGGAGTACCGGTTGAATACCTTTCCGCTCGTCGTCTTATGGGCAATATTTAGATATCTGTGCAATGGATTTCAAAACAACTTGTGGGCCCGAGGAAAACATCCAGTGGTCAGCAAGAGACTACGCAAGAAGTTCACCGACATCGTAGCGGTGGATGGGACGACCTTAGACCAGATGCGGCGCACGCCAAAGGTAAAGAAAGAAAAGGACAAGCGGATGAAGGAATGTAATAGCTATAAAGTGCTCAGTGGCGGGCACTTACTGGTGATGATAAGCCTGGCGACACAAATGATAAGAAACGCGGTGTATCACGCAGACGCCGTCGTCAACGACACGAACTTTACAAAAGAATTGGCATCTTGGATACAGCGGGGCTCGTTGGTCATAATGGACCGGGGATTCTACAGCTACAAGCTTTTTATGAAGATCAAAGAGCAGCGAGCGGATTTCATCATACCCTTTCGAAAGGGGACGCGCATTCTGAACCAAATACCCAGCAAGACAACGCCGCGTTATAGTGAGAGCTTCGTAGATATCGGGATCAAACCGAACCTGCCCTTTCAGTTACGGATGATAGAGTACAAAGACTTTCCCAAAAGGGGAAATAAAACAGGCACGCGTGTTTTGCTCGTCTCAGTATTAGACACCAAGAAGCTGACAGCAGAGGAGATCATCCGCTGCTATGACCAGCGCTGGGGCATAGAGAAATGCTTCAGTCAGCTCAAGAATCCCTTGGGCCTATCGCAGCTGTGGAGCTCCAAGCTGGAGCACATCGAGATACAGGTCCTGGTCACAATGATTGCGTATCTGTTATACAACAGATTCCGGATCACCATCGCCAATGAATTGGAGGCGCCAGTACAGGATGTATCTCTGGTAGCTACCAAACAGCGGTTGAAATCTCTATCTGTGAAAGAGGACCCACAGACCATCACGGGGTGGCTTTCTCTCTTCGAAAAAGTCCGCAAGCTCTGTCGAAGCTTAAGGGTGCTCTTGGTAGAGAACAGCAAAGCTGTCAGAGAACTACAGAAACAAAAGGAAGAGTATTTCAAAGCGCTATCTCATCAACAAGCGGCATAGGCGGTTACCAACGACAAGAATACACAACCCAGGGAGAAGGACGGGAACAGGAACAGAATAAGGGAAAGAGACAAAAACCTCGAAAGGGGAAAGTTTTTGTTGCGAAGGAAAAGATGGGTCCAAAACGTAAAGATAAAGACCTATAATTATTAGGTTATTATTCACAATAAGTAGAATAATTTAATGGCACTTTTGATATTTTGACCGACATAACTAAAAAGTCGGCGCTCCCAGAAATCTTCAATGCTCGTCGTCGAACCCGACGACGGTGTTCGCATGGTTCGTAAGGATCACATCGTAATTTCGCGTGTGCCAGAGATCATTTTGACTGAGTCGACTATAAAAATTCGAATTGACCGCGATCGTAAACAAATACCCATCTCTGAGTAGGTTTTTGAAAATGTCGATATCTCCGTCCGTTTCGCAGCTAATATAATAAATAGCGTTCATTTCGGCGTTCACGTGGCGCTGCCGGTGTAGGGGGGCGTTTCGCCAAGCCATTTCTGAAGGATAGGACGTGTAGTCTTCCAAATCATACGGTTTGTATCCCCAAACGCAGGCGCCGATATCGACGATTAATTGATACGCGTCGATGTAAGCGCTTCCTTCGTCCACGCCTTGATTGATCTGATGATAGATGAAATCCGGGCTCATCAATTTATCCCAGTAAGCCTCTGTGGGGTATCCCACACCACCGGCAGGAATCCATTCCGCGCCGCTCAAATCCAAATCGTGGTTCCACGCGTTATAGTAGGAGGTGACATAGTAGCCGGTCGACCACGCCACGCAGGAGTTTTTATCTCCCTGGTTACCGATCGGCGGGAAGTATTTCGATGTGGAAAGATCGACCGCGCCCTCTCTCCGTCGGTTTTCTGGAACGTAAGCATCGATTACCCGGATCGCCCCCTGTTCATAGAGTGTGTCCCAACGCTCCGACGGGATAGGCGGAGACTCTTCCAGCTTCAAATGATCCCGCTCTATCGCTTCTAACTCCTCACGGGTGGGTAATCGGGAGGATTCGAACAGCTTCGACGTGAGATTGGATTCCCGCGCTTCTGGCGCCTGCACCCCTTCGATCCTCACCGTCACGGTTTGTCCGTTCCGTGTCGCGATAGGCAATCCCGTAGCATAATAGGTTCTAATAGGACTCTGCCCCTCACCCTCTGTGATTTCTATGGAAAAGGAGAGGAGCGTTCCAGTCTCGGCGTTGATATCACTATCATAGAGACCGATTGTAACAGTTTCCCCTTGTATGGGGCACAGATCGGTTATGTCCAGCACGATCTTATTTTCCGGAAAGGGTAGGTCTCCACCGTGTTGTACGTAGTTGAAGAAAGTCTTCGTCGCGTTTGGCGACTCCGGGTTTCCGGTTCCAATACTGAGCGTGATATCTCGACGTTTTTCGTGTGCAATTTCGATGACCGCAAGCGTCGTTGGGACGTAATCCGGCCGCCGGTCAATGATCCACGCGCTTATGTGGCTTTGTTTCATCGCCTCATAGGTCATCCATAAGAATCCATCTGGTATATTCTCCCATCCCCCTATCCCAAAAGAGTTCGCGATTT
This sequence comes from Thermotogota bacterium ADurb.Bin062, assembly GCA_002071085.1. GTDB lineage: Bacteria > Thermotogota > Thermotogae > MWEM01 > MWEM01 > MWEM01. The sequence continues at coordinate 3,688 of MWEM01000033.1, forward strand.
TGAAAGCGCCGGTTTCTTTGATCACCTCAAAGGGATATTCACGATTGATCCTTCCCTGCCACGCTTCTGTATCCACCGTAATCTCTAAGGTGTAGGCACCGGCGTCTTCGAGTAGGTATTCGAACGACTCGTCATAGGCGTACCGCCCAGAGAAAACGAGTTGCCCTTCCCGCTCGAGGGATACATAAAAACACCGAGAATCACGATTCTCCGAGAGGATATGGACGGTGTGGTCATAAGCGTCCCGTATCAGATCATTGAAACCGATCTGTATACGTTCATTTATCGTATAGTAGGGTTGACCGACCTTCGTAAGGTGTAGCGCTCCCCCGAGATCGATGGTCAATAAATAAGACCAATCCAGCCGTAAGGGCTCGCGCGATCGAATGTGATAGGTCGTTCCTGCTTCATAGAACGACGCTTCCCAGCGGTAAGCTTCCCACTGTCCGAACAATAGCTCGAAAAGACCGGTTTCGTTTTCGAAGTACGCCTCGCCCCCGTAAACCATGTAGCCCTCTTCGGTCGGAAGGGCCGTGAAGCGCAGGGACTTCGGAGAAACCTCCCTACGATCGAAAGCCACAGTTAAGCTACTGATTTCTTCTTCGACATAATCCACTGTATAGCGCTTATCCGGACGAGTCCAGTCGATCCGTTGGGTGACTTGCGTCTGCGTAGACAGGTCTTGCACCACGACACCTTCTATCCCTTCGGCGTGTACCGCTATCGCTCGATTGAGTGGAAATGGCCCGTAAAGCGCTGTATCTCGCGCGTCGATAAAACGAGCAAAAAAACACTTTACGCTTTCATTGGCGCCTTCAGTTAACCCTCTTTCTTCGACCGATACCTCCACGGGTTCCCACGTTTCCGGTCGGAGTGTCTTTCCGGAGATGATGTCTTGTCGTGATAATTCTATCGGTCCTACCCATAAGAAATCGTTATACTCTTCAGGAGATTCCGGAGCTCTTCCCCACAGGACCAACGTGTAGGTACCGGCCTGCAATGAGGAGATATCCAACCGATCGTCCTGACAGACAAGCACATTCCCGTCATAGGCGAGGAAGCCCTCTATCTTCGCCTGTCTCCCATCGGTTAGCCTTACGCTGATCGTCCCGGAGGGGATCGTTCGTAATCCACAAGATAACAAGAAAAATACAAAGAGGTATAGGGTGATGAAAACACAAGTTTTCTTCATAAACTCGCTCCTTTAGGGTATAAGTCATAAACGTTTGCTTGCCGTGATTGTACACCTATTTAGTCTGGTATGGTTTTCCCGGGAACGCTGGAGTTTAGCCCGGCACGTTTTTTCTAAAAACATAAAAAAGTTTCGCACAGAGAACACGGAGAACACAGAGAAAAGATGGGCAAGTGGCTCGGAACACCGTCGGAGCGCCAGAATTCTGGGAACGCCTTGGGAACGCCGCACTGAAGTGCGGCATGTTTTTTTTCCAGAGAAACCCTATCCAGCTTTTCCTCTGTGTGCTCCGTGTGACCCCATCTTTTTTCTTTCAAAGCATGCCAACTTAAAAGTTGGCGTTCCCAAGCACTTTTTCTCCACGTGCCCCGTGTTTTTCAAGACAGGTACAAAAGCGTATCGCGCCGTCGCGAAAAGAAAGGGCGCTTACGCCGCGATGCCGGTGTGGGGTTATCGCGGGGTAGCCAGCGGGCTGACTTCGGAAACCCACGAAGTCTCGCGATACGCCTTTTGTGTTTTAAACCGTCGCGATCAGCGTATACAAAAGCGTATCGCGCCTGGGAAAGCCGGACTTTAGTCCGGCAGGTTTTTTTCGGGGAAGCCGTATCCCTTGCCTGGCCTTCCTCTGTTTACTCCGTACCCTCCGTGTTCTCTGTGCGAAACCATCTTTTGGTTTTGTAAAGCCTTGCCAACTTAAAAGCTGGCGTTCCCAGATAAGAAAAATAGCGCTCGGAAGATCTTTCGATTACAGTATGAACTTGTCCATTTCTTGTTTGAGGTCTTCCGAAATCTCTCGAAGCTTTTCCGCCGCGGCGTATACATTTTCCGCTTCTTTTTCCTGTTTGCCGATCTCTCTATTCATCTCACGGACCTGTTCGGAGATATCGGCCATCATTTGTGTAGATGTCGCCATAGCGCCGGCGATTTCTTCCGAAGCGGCTCCTTGCTCTTCGGCCGTCGCCATTAGATTACCGATCAATGCATTCATACGTTCTGTCGTTTTTGTGATCGTTCCAAACTGCTCTTCGACCATTGCGCTCGTTTGCTTCACGTCATCGGACAGCGACACCGTTTTTCCCGTTGCCTCAAAGGCCTTAGATATTCCGTCGGATAAACGTTTAAGTATCTGAGAAATCTTCGCAGCAGATTGCTTGCTGTCTTCGGCCAATTTTCTTATTTCATCCGCAACAACTGCGAAACCTCTGCCAGTTTCTCCAGCTCGCGCGGCCTCTATTGCGGCGTTCACCGCTAACAGATTTGTTTGCTCTGACACCGCTCTGATATCCTCAATGATTTGACTGACTTCGTTGGCGTTTTCCGTCACATCCGAAACAATTTGGGCCGTTGCCCGAATCTGCCCTATCGTTTGTTCAATGCTTTCTATCGCCTCTCGGATCGCTTCTTCCCCTTTATGAACCGCTCGGTCAGTATCGTGCATCCTATCAGACAAGTCCTGAGCTGTCTTTGATACGCCTTGCGCGCTGGTCGCGAGTTCCTCCACCTCGGAGGTGACCTCTTCGGTGATCGAAGATGTTTTTTTTACCCTTTCTTCGACTAGGCCGGAGCGTTGCGTGATTCCTTTCGTAGAAGAAAACTGCGCTTGCGATATCGTCAGCAATTGATCTGCAGACCGGGACATCGTGCCGATCGCTTCACGAATAGAATAGATAGATTCGCGGAGCACCGTTGCCATTTCATTCACAGAGCGACTCATATTGGCAATTTCATCGGCGCCTTTTGTTTCAAATTGTAATGAAAGGTTACCTTGTCCGAATTGAGCGACGTTCTCACACACGCACCGAATTCGATAGGTGATGCGCCGAACTAGGAGGTAGCCTACTAGGATGATCCCCGCAAGCGCTATAGAGCTAATCAATGAAAGAAAGCCGAGGTATTTTTGTGTGTATTGCTTGACGGTATCTTCGACCTGTTTCATCGGGATGCCTATGAAATAGATACCGATCACCTGCCCTGTGCCATCCAAAACCGGTTCGTATCCAGTTACATAGTTCTCACCTAAAATGAGGGCTTGTCCGATATATCGCTTTTTTGAAAAGATCGGCGCATAAGCCGCGCTATCTTTACCCAAAAACGTCCCGACAGCGCGCTTTCCGTCCGCGGCACGTATGGATGTCGCGATTCGGATGAAATCGTCTTTTTCTCGAGCAAAGATCGTAGCAGCGACGCCAAGATGCTCCGAAACTCTATCGACCAATTCGAAACGCTCTTTCAAAGAACGTCCGGTTTCATCTTTCAAATCACCATCCTTCATCGTCAGATGGCCATATTCCGAGTAAACGTAGTATTTCATAGTTTCTATTCCTTTTTCGAGGCGTTCTTCCAATAAGCGCTCGGAAAGGTTATTCGCCAATTCTAAAGAAGAAGCATAAGAAAAGACCGCGATTGAAACAATTCCGACAAGCACAGAGACAATAAGTAAAGATAGTAGTATCCCCTTCAACTTCATTTTTTTCATCGATTCCCTCCCAAAGTTATCCTCCAAATACTTAAGAATTCATTGACTTGTTTATTGTCATTTTGATCTCAGAAAGGTGATACTTTTTTTCTATTGACTACTCTCTATCCTCTTCGAGTGAAATTGAATAAGATAATTAGTCAAATTTCATGTCAATTTGTGACTTACTACACAAAATAATTTCCTTGTTTTTATTCTTATAGAGACCGTTCTAAAACCCCTTACTAACTGAATGAGATTTTTAAGAACCTATCAATCATTTTGGAGTATAGAGAAATAATATTAAAAAATCAAGTGTTATTTATTTACAATTAAATAGACATTCTCTTTTGATCTAAAATAATTCTCTTGTTTTGTTCTTCCATCTTTCTGTCAACATCTCTGATTCCAGTCTCGTTCTGACTCATCTTTGCTTTACAGCGCAAAAGCCCGCCGCTCTCCTCGAGCGGCGGACTTTTGTCTAGCAGATGTGGGGGTTTTTCTTTTTGGGAGCCTCTATGAACGCCGCGCTTAGTGATTTTTCCGGAGAACCCCTTGCCAGTTTTTACTTATTTATTCTCCGTGCCCTCTGTGCTAACCCTTTTTTAGTCTTTGGAACGAACGAAAACCGAGATATGGCGCCGTCGCGTAAAGAAGATGCGCTTACGCCGCGATCCCGGTTTGGAGTTATCGCGGGGTAACCAGCGGGCTGACTTCGGAAGCCCACGAAGTCTCGCGATTCGCACTTGGGAACGCCACACTTTAGTGTGGCATGTCTTCTACGTTTTCATCTTTTTCCCTGTCCTCTGTACCCCCTGCGCGAACTTGATCATCTGTTTTTTAATCTAGGCATTTTCCTTTGTGTTCTCTCTGTGCCCTCTGTGTTCTCCGTGCGAACCCAGCTTTTTTCTTTTAAAAGACCTACCAACTTAAAAGTTAGCGTTCCCAGAAGATATGCCGAACTAAAGTTCGGCGTTCCCAAGAAACTTTTCTCCAAAGCTCGGCCTTCCCAGAAAGAGTCCGATCGGCTAGGGAATATCGATGCCCGCCTTCTTGGCTTGCGCGTGCTGGATTTCTCGCGGTATTCGATAGAGTTTTCCGTCTTTGACGAACCGGGCGCCGGTTTGCCGAAAAGTGAAAGGAACGCCGCTGTACATACATTGTTCTCGAATATCCAATACCCACTCGTACCGGCAAATCCTCGCCTCAGGACCGGATTCTCCTCCCACGACGACGCTTTCGATCGTTTTATCCAGATACCGTCGCATGTCAATAGGCGAAAGCAATGGTTCGTTAGCGATCATCTTGTGCTTAATCGGAAGCTCTTTCAGAATCGGAAGGCGTCGGTCCGCCGTCTCTTGGTTTTCGCACGTGACGCAGACGCTCACGTGATCGTACCCTTCTCCCCAATCGTCCGGGAGGTTGACCATGAAGCGCTCGATCCGTTTCGTGAGAAACAAAAACCGACAATCCCGCCGCTCTCGTATCATCCGCCAAGCCTCGAAACGCCACTCGTCACACTGATCCAACAAGAAGTCGGAGGTGAAGCACGTCCAAAAGAGTGTCCCGGAAGGACAGAAATAAGACCCGTTCTTTCGTTTTCGTATAGGCAGATCGAAGGTTTTGTTTTTCGTCGGAGAATTGGAAACTCGTTCGTACTGCGCATCCATCCGGTACACATAACAGTGGAGGCAACCCGGGCTGATCTTTTGACACCCATGCCAAGGGTTCCACAGGCGTTCATACACTTTTTTGGATTCACCGAACAGAAGTGTTGTGTTTTCGACCGAATTGTTCATCACAAACTACTCATCTATCCCGACACGCGCCCTGACGCCCTGACGGTAGTAGTGCTTGCGTTCGACCATCTCCGTCACAACGTCCGCTAAAGCAATAAGCCCGGAAGAAGCGTTCCTACCCGTCAAAAGAATATCTTGACCCACTTTGGTCTTCTGTAAAAGCGCTACGATCTCTTCTTCCGTGGTCAACCCGAAGGATAGCGCGACGAGAATCTCGTCCAAGACGATCAGCGCATACCCCTGTAGCCGTTCCTCGACCTCTCTCAACCCGTCTTTAACCCACTCTCGATAAAACGATGGCGGCTCCCCTTTCGCAAAAAAGACGACCGGTTGCGCGTCTATCTGGGCGGCTCCTTCTCTATGATCCTCACTCGCAATGAAAAACGGTTTACCAAAAGTGAGAAGGTCCAGACCATCGAGGGTTTTCAACAGGCGATGTTCGGAAAAGTCAGCCGTCTTCATAAATTGCGCGAACAGTACCCGTTTTCCCGCCCCGAGCGCACGTATGGCCAAGCCGATCGCCGCCGTCGTCTTCCCTTTGCCAGTCCCAGTATATATATGGATGTACCCTCTATCCCTTTCTTCTTTCAAATCGCCTCTCCTTTTTAATGTTACGCAAGACTCTTGGCTCAAAAGCAGCATCGCTGATCGTCGCGAGCGCAATTCTCCTGCTTTCATCTCCGTTGTCAAATATGACACCATGCTATGATACACCTAAAGGCGTTTTCTTGTGGTGTGGGTCAAGCTATGGGGTGCAATCAAGAAACAAAGCGAGAATCGACTGTACGATTTCTGTCCTTGTAGTCATCGCGGCGAAAGCGCTTCTTCTTTTCGCAACGGCGCGATACGCTTTTGTACGTGTCTTGAAAAACAGGGTTCGCACAGAGGGCACAGAGAACACGGAGAGAGCAAGCATCGCGGCGAAAGCGCCCCTTCTTTTCGCGACGGCGCGATACGCTTTTGTATATGTCTCGAAAAACAGGGCTCACACGGAGGGCACAGAGAACACATAGAAAAGGTATTCGTGAACACCCTGGGAACGCCAACTTTAGTTTGGCTGGTTTTGTCTTTTCACTGGGAGCGTTCCCGAAGGCAGCAACGCGGCGTAAGCGCTTCTTCTTTTCACGATGGCGTGATACGCTTTCCCTTTTTGGAAATCTCGCCTTTACGGTATAATACCAATGAGACTTTTTTCTGGAGGGGATATCTATGAAAAAGATAGATAAACCACACGACAAATTATTTAAAGAAGTTATGGGAGATATCGAAACGGCGAAGTCCTTCATCCAGCACTATCTGCCTCCGAAGATCGTCCGGTTAATCGATCCCGAATCGATAACGATAGAAACAGACAGTTACATCGAGAAAGACCTCTCGGAATACTTTTTCGATCTGCTCTTTCGGGTGAAGATGCAACAAGAAGAAGGGTATGTCTATATGTTGTTCGAACACAAAAGCAAGGTTGACAAACACGTGAGCCTACAACTCCTGGGGTATTTGACCTCCATATGGAAGAAGACAGTACCGCAGCCTCTGCCAGTGATTCTGCCCGTGGTTTTCTACCAGGGGAGGGAGAAATGGGAAGCGCCGCAATGGTTTTCGAATCGCTTTTCAAACAGCGACCGTATGGACGGGGACTTGAAAGACTACATCCCCGACTATAAATATGAACTGTTTGAAATTTCGTCATTGAGAGACGAAGAGGTCAAAGGAGCGAAACGGCTTCGAATCTATTTGGACGTCCTAAGGCTAAGAGCGCTCAGGGAAAAAGCAGCGATCCGAGAAGCGATGTTCCGAGTCGCAGTGACGATTTCGGAATTGTCGCGAACAGAAGCGAATGAACGGTTTTTCCAGGTCTGTACGATCTACCTGTTTGAAACGATGGGCAAGGAGAATTTCGAACAATTGTCAGAACTGATGGAAACGGTATCAGAAGAAAGGAGCGAAAAGATGCAAACAATCGCGGATATGCTCAGACAAGAAGGAATGGAAAAGGGAATTTTGAAAGGCAGAGAAGAAGGCTTAGAAAAGGGAATGGAAAAAGGAATGGAAAAAGGAATGGAAAAAGGAATGGAAAAGGGAAGAGAAGAATTGCTTTGGAAACTAATATCCAAAAAGTTCCCCAAGGCATCGAAAAAGTATTTCGAAAGGCTGAAGTCTCTTACAATAGAACAACTTGACACCCTGGGCCTTGCGCTAATCGATATGAAAAACGAGGAAGAGTTAAAGAAGCATTTAATGTAGAGAGTCCGACAAAGGGCTTGAACACGATTTGATAGATCGTGTGCGCGAAATTATGGCGGCTCCTTAGGGGGCCGCTTTGTTTCCTCATCCTCCTCTTGTCTTTTTTGCGCGTCTCGTATAATATCCACACGGTAACGCCAACTGTTAAGTTGGCGAGTCTTAGAAATAAAACAGGGTTTACACGGAGGGCACAGAGAAAACCAGAAGAGTAGAGTGAGAAACGGAGGACACCGAGTATATCCTCTTCTCTATAAAGGCTTTTAGAAATAATAATTATAAGCGTCGAAAACCCGTCGAAAACGCGTGTAAGACGGTATGGTTATAGAAAAAAGGCTCCGTCGAAAACGATTCTATAACCGAACTATTGTCGAAAAGCCCGTCGAAAGGCGATATGAGTCGCCAGAAAAGCCGGCAAAACGTAGGAAACGATCCGGTCCTGTTTAAGCGAGGAACGAAATTTTCGACGAATGAAGGGTTTTCGACGAGTAGGCGACAGGGCAAAAAGACGAAAACCCGTCGAAAAAAACGGAGAATAAAAGAGCCGCCAAAGGTGCGGCGGAGGAGTAGGTCCGTGTTCGAAGCGAAGATTCAGAAGATGATTCAAAACATATCGCGGGTGATTATCGGGAAAGAGTCTGTGATCCGGCAGGTGCTCGGCGCCTTCTTTTGTCACGGCCACGTGTTGCTCGAGGACGTTCCGGGTGTAGGAAAAACGGTCTTGGCGCGCGCGCTGGCGGTGACTTTGGGTTTGAAAACCCGGAGAATCCAGTTTACACCCGACTTGCTGCCCACGGATATCACCGGATTAAATATCTACGATAAGTCCAAAAAGGAGTTCGTCTTCAAAGAAGGGCCCGTGTTCACGCAGATTCTGCTCGGCGACGAGATCAACCGAGCGACCCCGCGAACCCAATCGGCTTTACTCGAAGCGATGGGGGAGCGACAGGTGACGATAGACGGAGAGAGTTGGCGCTTGCCGGATTATTTTTTTACGATCGCCACACAGAACCCAATCGAATACGAGGGAACCTTTTCGCTACCGGAGGCTCAGCTCGACCGTTTTCTCATACGGATCAAAATGGGTTACCCGGATGGCGATAGCGAGCGGAGGTTGCTCCTGGACAGACACAGTCGCAATCCTTTGTCCGAGATCGAGCCCGTCGTCGACGAAAAGGAGCTGAAAGCGCTGTTCGACGAGGTTCCAAAGGTTCGTATCAGCGAAGCGGTGCTGCGGTACATCGTCGCCTTAGTTCAAAAGACGAGAGAGCATCCGTCGCTCGCGCTTGGAGCGAGTCCGAGGGGGTCGCTCGCGCTTATGCACCTATCGATGGTGATGGCCCGCATAGATGGCCGCGATTTCGTCCTTCCCGATGATGTGAAGGCGCTGGTCATCCCCACGCTCGCGCACCGTTTGATACAGAACACCGAGTCGAGGATCAAGCGAGAAAGGGTCGAACGTATTTTGGAAGAAATCGTGGAGAAAACCGAGGTCGTCACGGATGGAGGCGTCTAGAACTTCAAAAACGCGCGTTACCTGCGAGTCGAAAGCCCTAAGGCTTTTAACGATCTTTATACTAGCGATGAACCTGGTCTTGTTCAGCCCGTACGTTTTGATCGCAGACGCCTTGGTGGCAATGGTTTGGGCCGACCTCGTCCAAAAAAGCGCGGTCTTAAAAAGGATGGCCGTGAAAAGGAGCCTCTCGGCTACTCGGTTGTTCGTTCAAGAAAGAATAGTGGTGACCTACCGGTTTGCTAACAATACCGGCGTCGGGATCGATGTGGTCTGCAATCCGGCCACCGACTTGCCGAACCTTTCGAAGCGAGAGATAAAGCTCCGGCTCAACCCGAAAGCGGAGGTTATGGAGGAAGTCTCGGGAGTGTACTACACGTTGGGTCAAAAGCGCGTCGGGCCGGTCTCCCTCTTTTACGAAGGCCTTTTTGGGCTCTTCGGTATCTGGAAGACCTGCGAATACGACGAAGAGATTTTAGTTTTCCCCTATTTTGAAGAGGTCGTCTTCGAGAAAGAGGTCTTGCGACAGCTCCTTCCGGGGCGGAACACCGCCTACCGGTTGTTAGAAGACGCCACGAAGGTCAAGACCACGAGAGAATACGTCGACGAACCTCTGAATCGTATGCATTGGAAGCTGTCTGCAAGATATGGAAAGCTGATGACGAAGGATTTCGACACGACGGCGTTGGGCAGAGTCCATCTGGTCGTGGATATGAATATGCCGGAAGGGGTCGTCGTGAACGACGCGTGGAGGCATATGCGTCTGCGGTATGAGGAGCAAGTGGTCAACGCCGCGGGGAGTGTTCTGAAAGAGTTGAAGAAGCGGGGAACGTCTGTTCGACTCAGCATCATCGGCGAGCAGGTTTGGGAGTCGGAATTCCCCAGAACGGAGTTTGTGATGTACCTGGAGTCCCTCGTCCGTGCGAAAGGGGTGGAAAATCCCGTGGTACGAACGACCGAAGTATTGGCCGCCTACGCGCCCCAAGCGTCTTTGGACGAAACGATCTTGCTGATGACGATGCACTTGACCGAACGAGAAATCCCGTTACTGGTCAAATTGCGGGCACGCTGCGCGAAAGTGATCGTCTGGCTGATGCCCTACGGCTATCGTCCCTTTTCCTATCATCGCTCGAGAAGCTTTGAGATGCCGCATCCGGAGGCGGCGAAAGTGTTGGAATACTCGAAAATTCTGGAAGAGAACCGCATCATCGTTAAATTCTTTTTGGATAACGACGCCCTACAAGAAGTGATCGACCGTGTCTCGTAAACTGCTGTACGTTTTACCCACTTGTTTTTATCTGGGATTTATCGGAGGACGCCAGCTCTCTCAGTGGGTCGTGTTCGGTTTGATTCTCCTATGCGCGCTGTTTCCAAAGAAAACCGTTTGGGCCCTTCTGATTGGTGTGCCTCCGTCTCTCTATTTCATACACGTCACGGGTGCTCTTTCCCTGCCATACCTCGTCGGGTTCGGTTTCGTCTGTCTACTTTTGTTGAGTTTGCGAAGAAGTGACGTCGGCCCCAAGGTTTTACTCTCCTACTGCCTGGCTTGGTTTTTTCTGCTGGCTGTCATCGGTGGACCCTACGCGACTGTCGCGTGCGTGGTCTTTCTCTTTTGGCTTTCATTGAAGTTGAAAAAACCGTGGCTTATTTTGTTGATCGCCCTCGCGTTTGTACCGGCCACCACGCTGTGGCCCTTAAGTACGATACCGAGGTCGAGTGTCAATGAGGTACGGAGCCAGGCGCAGACGGAGGAAGTATCCGCGTACGGGCAGGAATCGGAGGATTCATACGGCGGCACGGCAAAAGGCAATCGCCAAGAGGTCGTGACCGAGTGGGTGATGGACCAATCGATGCCTCTTCCGCTGACCCGCTTCTTTCAATGGGCGTTCATCGGCGTTGGGGCGCTATTCATCTTCGCGGCGGTAAAGTTCGTCAGAGACTACGGAAAGGGACGACTGGCTTTGGCGAAAAAAGCCGGCATTGCGACGCTCGTTCTCGGCAGCCTTTTCCTTCTGACTTACGTGCTCGCGCGTATACCGCCCTCGGGTGAACCGCTGATAGCGGAAGCGCAGGCTTTCTTAGAAGAGCAGGGGCAGATCGGCCGGTATCAGGCTCCCTCGAGGGGCTCAGGGACGCTCGAAGAAAAAATCGCACCCCTGATCCGCACCATCGAGGTAACGATGACCCCGATCAACATCTTGGCGATCGCTGGCACCTTGACGTTGCTGTCTTTCCTTCTGATACGATTTATCCGTCGAAAGCCTTACAAAAAAGAGCAGGAAGTCGTCGTGAATATCCCAGATATTTGGACAGACGAAACCGCGGCGCCAGACCTGAACCTTGACGGTAGCGAACTGGTCAAGGCCGTATACCGATGGATACGCGCGAAACGCTACCCGGCTTTCGCTATGCTGACCCCCTACGAGCTGCTCGCCTTCCACCGGTCAGAGAGCCTCAGACGGATCACCGACGCATTCGTCCGTACGGAGTATGGCTTCTCAGAAGCAGGAATTTCGGATGACGAGATTAGGGAGCTATACCACGCGACGCGAAACGAAGCCCTCCTTGGGAACACCTGGGAACGCGGACTTTAGTGCGGCGTTCCCAAGAACCTTTTCTCCGTGTGCACCCTGTTTTTCAAAACACGTACAAAAACGTATCGCGCCGTCGCAAAAAGAAGGGGCGCTTACGCCGCGATGGCTGTGTAGATTATCGCGTGGTAAACAGCGGACTGACTTCGAAAGCCCACGAAGTCTCGCGCTACGCTTTTCTTGTCTTCATCATCTTTTAAAACATGCCGAACTTAAAGTTCGGAGTTCCCAAGGCGCTCACAGACTGTTACCGTAGAATAGGTTATTTCAATCGGCGCAATACTTCTTTTAATAACTCCCAAGTGCGGGCGACGGAGGAGATGCTCACCGATTCGTCCGGAGAGTGGGCGTTGTAAAGGTTAGGTCCTATAGAGATCATATCCAACTCGCCGAGGGTTTCGGTGAACAAACCGGTTTCTAGTCCCGCGTGTATGGCTGTGATGATCGGGTCCTTCCCGTAAAGGAAGGTGTAACTCTCGACGAAGATATCTCGGATGCGCGATTGGGGGCGATATTCCCAAGGGGGATAGTCCGAATGCGTGATGATTTGGGAGTCGGATAAGGCCCCGATGGCAAGGAATTGATCGACAACCTTCGATTTTCGTGATGTGACGGAGCTGCGAACCGAAGCGTGACAGGTCACCGCCGCCTCTTCGGTAGACACGACGCCGAGATTGCAGGAGGTTTCGGTTAATCCGGGGATATCCGCGCTTCGGTGCAACAATCCGTTTGGCAAAGCGGTCATCACGCGTAAGAAACCGTCTGTCTCCTCGACCGACCAAGCCGTTTGTTGGGGAGTAACAGGCTCTCCTGATACCCATAGGCCCGGATCGGAGGTTCGGAATTCGTTTTTTATCTCTTTAAAGGATTTGTCAAGGACGCGTTGAACCGTCTCGAGAAGCGCGGGATCGAATACGATCAGGGCCTTTGCGTCTCGAGGGATCGCGTTGGTTTTGGATCCACCGGTGAAGTCGATCAGCCGAAAGGGAACGGATTTCTTGATGGAACAGAGGACTGACGCGAGTATCCGATTTGCGTTACCCCGTTCGAGGTGGATGTCGGCGCCGGAGTGTCCGCCTTTTAAACCTCCGACAGACAGCCTGTAGAACTGTCCACTCGCCTCTTCGCGGGTGATCGCGCGTCTCACATCCACACGAACGCCACCGGAACAACCGACCAAAAAGACGCCTTCCTTTTCGCCGTCGAGGTTGATGAGCGTGTTGCCGGTCAAATCTTTTCTTTGAACAGCCCGCGCGCCATCCATCCCCGTCTCTTCGTTGGTCGTCAGGAGCACTTCTAAAGGAGGATGTGGGATTTCTCTCGTTTCGAGGAAAGCCATCGCGATCGCTACGGCGATTCCGTTGTCGGCTCCCAGGGTCGTTCGATCCGCTTTGACTCGATCACCCTCCACGATAAGAGAGATCGGGTCTTTATCGAAACAGTGGGTCGAATCGGGCGTTTTATCACAGACCATGTCCAAGTGCCCCTGGAGGATGATAGGAGCAGACTGTTCATATCCCAAGGTCCCGGGTTTTCGAATGATTAGGTTGTGGACGTGGTCCTGCTTGACCGATAGCCCTAAGGCGATAGCCCAGTTTTTGATGTGATCGCTGACAGCTTTTTCGTGTCCCGAACAGCGTGGTATTTGGTTGATCTCGTAGAAGTTGCGAAATATCGCTCTCGGTTCTATTTCTTCATATCGCATAAGAAAAGGAGTACCTCCTTCTATAGATTTGTCGTATCTATCGTGAGTCAATGAAACCAGTTCAAGCGGAAGGGTCTTGATCTTGATGCTTTATTTTGCCCAAGAGATAGATCGCCACAAAGAGCAGGGACATCACGATGAAAATGCCCGCCATCCCCTTCCAAGTCACGTCCAACGCTTGTATAAACGTTTCAAAAGCCTCTTTCGAGAAGATTCCGTATGAGCGCATTCCTTCCATAGTCACACCTCTCTCACTTGACAAGGGCCAAGATGAGACCGCCCGCTATCACACTGCCAATCTGTCCGGCGAAGTTGGCGCTGGCCGCATGCATTAAAAGGAAGTTGGAGGGGTCTTCCTGCTGCCCCATCTTTTGAACGACGCGAGCGGACATCGGAAAGGCCGAGATCCCCGCCGCGCCGACCATCGGATTTATTTTATGTTTCAAAAACAGGTTCAAGAATTTGGCGAACAGGACGCCTCCGGCCGTGTCAAAGATGAAGGCGACCAACCCCATGCCCAGAATCAAAAGCGTGTCCACGCGCAAGAATTTTTCCGCCGTCATCGTCGATCCGATCGTTATTCCCAAAAGCAGTGTCACGATGTTGGCCAACTCCTTTTGCGCCGCGTTCGACAACCGCTCCAAAACGCCGCATTCTCGGATGAGGTTGCCAAACATCAAAAATCCGATGAGCGCCAAGGACACCGGCGCGATGAGGCCGGCGATGAGCGTGACGATGATAGGAAAGAGAATTTTCACCAGCTTCGGTATCTTTTTCTCGTGATAGTCCATCCGGATTCTCCGCTCCTTTTTTGTCGTCAAGAGTCTGATCACAGGCGGTTGTATGATCGGGACTAAGGACATATAGGAGTAGGCGGCTACGGATATAGGACCCAATAGGTTTTTCGCGAAACGGGAGGCCACGTAGATCGAGGTCGGGCCATCAGCCGTGCCGATAACGCCGATCGAAGCCGCTTCCTTCAAGCTGAAGCCGAAAAGCGAAGCGACCGTCATCGTAAAAAAGATGCCGAATTGCGCCGCGGCGCCGAAAAGCAGAAGTCGCGGGTTTTGCAACAAAGGCGTAAAATCGATCATCGCGCCGATCGCGATGAAGATGAGGAGCGGGAAGAGTTCGGTCAAAATCCCCGCCTCGTACAAAATAGAAAGCGCCCCGTGTTGGGTGACACCATCGGTCACTTGGGTTAAAACGGAAGTGAATGGAATGTTGACGAGGATGGCACCAAATCCAATCGGTAACAGAAGGGCAGGTTCGTAGTCTTTTTTTATCGCGAGGTAGATCAACACACCTCCGACAATGATCATGATAATTTGCTTAAAAGTGATCGCGCTTAGACCTACAAAAAACACTTCCATCGGGAAGCACCCCTCTCCTAGGTTTTGAGGAAAAACACCTCGTGTGCCGAGATATCGATGAAGTTATTATACCTTATGGCACGCGCAAATGGCACGCTACCTTTCGATTTTCGCTTATGTTCGTTAAAAGAGGCTTTTCTACTTTGCACCGTTCCATAACGAACTCGCAACGGGTGTGAAACGGACAACCGGGAGGCGGGGCTATCGGACTCGGCGGCTCGCCTTGGAGGGTCGTTTCGCCAAGTCTTCGCTCTTCCGGGTTCCAGTTCGGAATTGCTTTCATCAACGCGGAGGTGTAAGGGTGAAGCGGGTTTTCAAACAACTCCTCCGGCGTTGCGATTTCGACCACATTCCCTAGATACATCACCATGATCCAATCGCTGACATGATAGACGACGTCCAAATTGTGTGAGATGAAGAGATAGGCCATCTGAAATTCTTTCTGCAAGTCTTTAAGCAAATTGATGATTTGGCTTTGCACCGAGACGTCCAACGCGGAAGTGGGCTCGTCGCATATGATCATCCGCGGATGTAGCGCAATCGCCCGGGCGATGGAAATACGCTGACGTTGGCCGCCGCTGAACTCATGCGGGTAGCGGGAAGCGTACTCGGGATAAAGGCCCACCTTTAAGAGGAGCCGACTGACCATTTCGTTCAGTTCTTTTTTCGACGAGCAAACCCGGTGGACTTGGAGCGGTTCGGCCAAGGTGTCTCCGATGGTCATCCGCGGATCTAAAGAGTTGTAGGGATCCTGGAAGATCATCTGAACGTCTTTTCGATAGTTTTTGAGAATGCGTTTGTCTGTATTCCATCGTATTTCGACACTCTCTTCTTTGGGAGGGTTATAAAAGAGCTTTCCCGAAGTTGCGTCGTACACTTTTGCGATCACCCGCCCGAGTGTAGTCTTCCCGCACCCGGACTCTCCGACGACTCCGATGGTCTGCCCCTCGTTGATTTCGAAAGACACCTCCTCAAGCGCGCGGACGTGTCCGGCGGTCAGGAGGAATATCCCTTTTTTGATAGGAAAGTATTTCTTTATCTTGTCAACTTTGAGAATCATGCCGATTCCCCCCTCTCAAAAAGCCAGCAAGCGACGCGGTTCTCGTGGTCGATAAGGAATTCCGGCGGGCTTTCGCGCTCGCAACGGGGGAGTTTTTGCGCGCAACGCGGATGGAAGCGGCAGCCTTCCGGTAGCTCGAAGGCGCGAGGAACGTAGCCGGGGATGAAAGGGAGCTCCTTTCCTTTCTTGCCCTTCACTACGCGGGAGGTGAGTAGTCCGATCGTATAAGGGTGTAACGGGCGATGGAACAGCCGGGTTACCGTACCTTTTTCGACGATCTTGCCCGCGTACATCACGTGCACGCGGTCGGCGATCTCCGCAACGACTCCCAAATCGTGGGTGATGAAAAGAACGGAAGTGCCCTCGTTTTTCTGTAAGTTACGGATCAACCCCAGCACCTGCGCTTGGATCGTCACGTCCAAAGCCGTCGTGGGCTCGTCCGCGATCAAAACCTCCGGTTGGAGCATCAACGCCATCGCGATCATCACACGCTGGAGCATACCGCCGCTCATTTCATGAGGGTACTGTCCGAAACGTTTCTCTGCTTCAGGGATACCGATGTTTTTCAGCCAGTGGACCGCGCGTTGTTTTTGATCTTCGACGGAAAGGTTCGTATGGGCTTTCAAAACTTCTTGCATTTGATAACCGATGGTATAGAGCGGATCGAAGGCGGACATCGGCTCCTGAAAGATCATACCGATCTTGTCGCCCCGTATCTGGCGATAGGCTTCCGGAGATAGCTCCAGAAGGCGCTTTTCTCTGAAGAGGATTTCTCCTTTCAAGACAGTTTTTTTCCGATTCAACAGTCCCATCACGGTGAGCGCCGTTACGCTCTTTCCACAGCCGGATTCGCCCACGAGCGCCAGAACCTCGTTGGGCCGGAGTTCGAAAGTGATATCGTCCACCGCCTTCACCAGGCCGTCTTCGGTTTTGAAATAGGAATGGAGGCCTTTGACCACGATCATACCTTTTCCACCGTCCGGTAGGGATCGAGCGCGTCGCGCAGCGCGTCCCCGACGAAGTTAAAAGACAGCACAGAGATCATGATGAAGATTCCGGGGAGCATCAACCACGGATGCGCTCCGATCTCGCTGAGCGATTGGGCTTGTTTCAGGAGAAGCCCCCAACTGGTCATCGGTTCCTTGATGCCTAAGCCCAAAAAGCTGATGGCGCTTTCTCCGAGGATCATCCCAGGGATCGAGAGCGTCGCGACGACGACGAGGTAGGTCATCATATTCGGCAGGAGATGCTTTGTGACGATTTTAAAGTTCGACTGCCCGACGATGCGAGAGGCGATGACGAATTCCTTTTCCCGTAAGCTTAAGGTCATCCCGCGCACGACGCGCGCCACTCCCATCCATCCGATGAAGGCTAGCACGACGACGATACCGAGGTAAACCCAGGTACTGGGCCAACCGGGGGGGAGGATCAGCGCCAGGGTTAACCACAATGGAATGCGCGGGAAGGAGCGCAAGACTTCGATAAACCGTTGGATCAAGGTATCGATCCAACCCCCGAAATACCCGGAAATCGCCCCGACTATTGCCCCGATCACCACGCTGATCAGGGTCCCGATCACCCCGGCGGTTAACGAGACGCGGCCCCCTTGCAGGATTCGGGAAAAGACGTCTCTTCCAAAGCGGTCGGCGCCGAACAAGAACAAGAACCCTTTGGCTTCCTTTCCGAGTCCGAAAAGGTGGAAATCCGTTTCCCATAACCCCAAGAACCGATAGGCCTCTCCCCGAGTGAACCAGTAGATCGGATAGATTTTCGTCCGATCCTCTTGATAGGAGACGGCCAAAGTCTCCGGGTCCCGCACTTTCTTGACGCCGTACACGAACGGCCCTTTCCACTCCCCCTCGTGTTTCCAGTAGATGCGGGAGGGAGGGACGTGCTCGAAATTGCGATGGGTTTCCAAGTAATTGTAGGGCGATATGGTGTCGGCGAAAAGAATTGAAAGGTACAGAATCGCGAGGATGATGAGCCCGACCATCCCGAGCTTATGTTTAAAGAAGGCCCGACGCACTCGCGCGCTGGTTTGAGAGTCTCTCATACATCCGCCCCCTAACTCATCCGTATCCGAGGATCGATGAAGGCTAAGACGAAGTCGGCTAACAGGTTTCCAATCTGGGTAATGAAGGCGATGAACATCAAGAACGCCATGATCAGATAGTCGTCGTGGCTCAGCAGCGCATCATAGAAGAAGGGACCCATCGTCGGCACCCCCAACACGATCGCCACGATGATGGTGCCGCTGAAGACGTTTGGCAGCTCCATTCCGGCGATGCTCACCATCGGGTTCAGCGCGTTCTTGATGGCGTGCTTCCGGACGGTTTTTTCGGATAGTCCCCTGGCGCGCAAGGCCGAAACGAAAGGGGATCCGAGCGTATCCAAGGTGTTTCCACGCATAACCCGCATCAAGCCGCCGAAGCCGCCGATACCCACCACAACGATCGGAAGCCAGATATGTTGAAAGAGATCGATTATTTTCGCAAAAGACCAGGGAGCACCTACGTACTGCGCGGAGAAAAGGCCGCCGATTGAAGAAGCCCCCATCGAGAGCATCCAATAGATGAGGATCAAAGCGAGGAAGAATTCTGGTATCGAAAGGCCGAGAAAGGCCAAAAAGGTCAGTAGGTAGTCCATAAAGGAATAGGGGTGTCTGGCGGAAAAGATACCGAGCGGGATGCCGATCGCCCACTGGAAGACGATAGTCGTCAGAGCCAACACTACGGTCCACCCCATCCGCTCCCAAATTAAATCGCCGACAGGACGGTTGTGCGCGAAGGAATAACCGAAGTCCCCCTTCGTGACAATCCCTTTGATCCAAAGCCAGTAGCGGACGACACCGGGTTTATCCAAGCCCAGCTGGGCCCGTAATTCGTTGATCATATTGCCCGAGATACGAGGGTTTTCTAGGAGCGTGCTGACGTAGTCTCCGGGTTGGAGCTCGATGATAAAGAAACAGATCATGGAAATGAGGATCATCATCGGAATCATGATCAAAAACCGTCGAATGATGAAACTGATCATTCATACCTCCCGTTTATAAAAAGGGGGTGTGAGACACCCCCTTCTTAACCTATCAGACGTGCTCGCCTATTTCTTAAAGACCGTATAGTTCGTGAATACGAAGGCGCCCGATTCGGTTTGATACATATTGCCGAGCTTGTTGTTTCCTGCGCGGACGTCCATCTCTCGAACGACAAAGATAACGGGCAGCATTTCTGCGTAGATATCCTGGTAGATGTAGTAGAGATGTTGCCGTCTCGCGAGGTCCATCTCCAGGGCGGCTTTTTCCCAGACGTACCACAGAACGGTTTCCCAAGAGGTCATATCGTCCATAAAGGGAGCGTCCGGATTGTCTTTGTTGAACAAAGAGAGATGCCAATAGTACAAAGAGCCGCCGGGCTGCCAGATCGCCTTTCTGAGCTGCGGGTCCGGCTGGGTGCCGAAGGCCCAGATACAAAGGTCAAAGTCCCCGCCGGTCGCTTTTTGACTGCGGATGGAAGAATCCAACGGCTGGGTGTTGAGTTTGACGCCGATGCTCTTGAGGTCTTCCTGGTAGATGAGCGCGATATCCTGTTCGCTCTTGGAAGCGTTGTTCATAATGATGGTGAATTCCAGAATCTTCCCGCTCGGAAGCTCTCTCCAGCCATCTTTGTTCTTATCCGTCAAACCCAGTTCATCCAGGATCGCGGCCGCTTTTTTCAGGTCATACGGTCTGCGGAGTTTGTCCACGTACTTGGAGTACCACATCGCATTCGTCGGATAGACGGAGTCGCCGTAGGTGGCGAGAGTGTTGAACACCTGATCGATGATGCGGTCTCTGTCGAGCGCGTATTCCAATGCGAATCGGAAAGCGTCAGTTCTGAACAAGGCTTTCAATTCCGGATCTTTGTTGTCGAAGTTGATGGCGATGTGTACCGGGCTGGGCGTGTTTCCCGTCGGGAGCGCTTTGAACACCTTGATCGGCGCACCCTCGCGTTCTTTGATTTTGAAGTTAGAATAGTCCCTGGCGTTGAGAGACATATAGTCGATCTCTCCGGCGAGGAACTTCGCGACGTTGACCTCCGCGTCCTTAACGATGAGGTAGACCAGTTCGTCCACGTAGGGCAGCTGATTGCCGTATTGGTCTTTTTT
The DNA here is from genome assembly GCA_002071085.1 of Thermotogota bacterium ADurb.Bin062. Taxonomy (GTDB): domain Bacteria; phylum Thermotogota; class Thermotogae; order MWEM01; family MWEM01; genus MWEM01. Next base: position 23,760 of record MWEM01000033.1, read on the forward strand.
CCAACCGTTGGGGTTCTTTTTCAACACGACTTTTTGATCCACCACATATTGGCTGAGGATGAAAGAGCCGGTTCCGACGATCTTGTTGACGGGCGTGTCCGTTGTTAAGGCTTTGTTCACGGAATCCGGATCGGAAAGATCGATCAAAGGCGCTACCACGTGTTTCGGATAGATGAGAACGTGAGAGGTGACGAAGAAGAACGCGCCGTACGGATAGGGCAGTTTGGCGACCAACGTCTTGTCATTCACCTTCACCCATTCGATCGTTTTGCCTTGAAGGGTGAAACGATCGATGCTGTTTCCACGAGCGTACTTGTTCATCACGAAGTTTTCAAAGGTGAAGATGACGTCGTCGGCGGTAAACGGGACCCCATCGGTCCAATTGACGTCTCTGAGATGGAAGGTGACTTCCAAGCCGTCTTCGGAGACTTCCCAAGATTTCGCGAGACCGGGTCCCAGTTCGTTGGTGACAGGATTGGCCTCTATCAGAGGGTCAAAAAGGTTGTAACAAACAGTGTAGGCGTTGTTGTCGAGAGAGCCATAGAACAGCCAAGACTGCGGGGACCCCGACAGACGAAGCGTCAAGGTTCCTCCTTTGTTAGGTTTTGGTTCGGGTGTAAACATCGGGTCTACGACCTTAAAATCTGTGGCAAAGGCTACGAGCGCGACGAGTAAACAAACTACAAACACAAATTTCTTCATACAACTCCTCCTTTTTAAAAGGTGATTTGTTGATGTGTGTCAAGTTATGAGGCGCCATCAAGAAATAAGATCAGGATCAATGCGCGATGCGCGTCTGAGCGGGACACCGTGTGGATCGCGGGGTCGTAAAACCCACTTACCCCGCGATAACACACGTAGTCATCGCGGCGTAAGCGCTTCGTCTTTTTGCGACGGCGCGATGCGCGTCTGAGCGGGACACCGTGTGGATCGCGGGGTCGTAAAACCCACTTACCCCGCGATAACACACGTAGTCATCGTGGCGTAAGCGCTTCTTCTTTTTGCGACGGCGCGATACGTTTTTGATCAGGACACCGTGCCGGATCGCTTTGATAGAGGTCGTGTAGTTTTCCATACTGGTCAGGATAATCATTGGGAGATCCGGAAAGATGTTTTCGTCAAAATGACAGTCTTCTACCAACAGCGTTTCAAAGGAGTACGACATCAGTTCTCACCCGTCGCCTCGGAACGATGCCATCGATCGATATGGCCGTAGAAGATCGTGTGATACCCATTGTCCTCTCGGTAAAACCGCTGGATAGCCTCTTCCGGGATAAAAAACGGCTGCAATTGATTGGCGGTCACGACGGTGCAATCCAGGAGCAGGCGCGCCTCTTCAATCGGCGCACAGTAGTCGTGTAAGGCTTCGTTAATATGAAAATAGCCTTTTGCGAACTTGTCTTCCGATCTCCCCGACACGGTGCCGAAGTACCGTAGCCCTTCGGCGTAGGCATCGGACAACACGTTGACCGTGAAGCGCCTGCTGTCTCGGATTCCCTGCCACGTATAGCGATAAGGGCGCGCGGCGGCCAAAAAGTATGGTTCGTTCCACAAACATCCGAAGAATCCCCAGGCCACGGTCATTCCGGTAGGTCTACCCGATGAATCGCGGGTCGAGAGAATGACCTCGCCCTTTGAGAGCGCGAGATAGAGATCTTCGGCCATTTTCGAAATAGCTAAATGCTGCACGAACTTCCTCCTCAATAGCGCTTGTCTAACTGCCGGCACGCTTTCTGCCGTTGCGGGCCGACTTAAGGATCGATGCTGAACCGGTAGATCGTTCGAGATAGGAAACGGTCTCCAGAGTCGAGCCGAGTGAGTGGAAACTCCGGTCGGTTCGGAGAATCCGAGAAATGCTGCGTTTCTAAACAGAGACCTGAGTAGGGACCGTAAGTGGTTCCCGCTTTTCCCGAAACTGCTTGGAGTACGTTACCCGTGTACAGATGAATTGTGGGTTCGGTCGTCCACACTTCGAGCGCACGACCGCTCTCCGGTTCATACAATCGCGCGGCTCTGACACAGGCTCCGGCGTTCTCCTCTCTAAGCAAAAAACTGTGATCGTATCCTTTCGCAGAGGAGAGCCATTGATCGCAGGGATCCAACCGCGCGCCTACGAGAAACGGGGCTCGAAAGTCCAGGGCGGTTCCGTCGACCGGGTGGAACGCGCCTGTCGGTATGAGCGTTTCGTCCATCTCCGCAAAATAATCGGAAAAGATTTGAAGCGAATGTGACAAGATATCGCCGTTTCCTTCCCCGCGGAGGTTAAAGTAGGCGTGGTTCGTCAGGTTCACTACCGTAGGCCGATCGGTCGTCGCTTCGTAGTCCAGGATCAACTCGTTATCGTCGGTCAACGTGAAGCGCACGGATACTGTCAACCTTCCGGGAAACCCTTCTTCGCCGTTCGGGCTGATGTAGGTCATCCGGACGGCTGGAAAGGGTCCTTCCGCTTCTACCTCTGCCTTCCAGAGTCTTTTATTGAAGCCCTTAAGGCCTCCGTGGAGCGTGTTTTGCCCGTCGTTTTTTGGAAGGGTGTAGACCATTCCGTCGAGCGCGAACTGACCGTTGGCGATTCTGCCGGAATAACGTCCAACGGTCGATCCGAAGTAACTCTTGTCAAGAACATACTCTTCTATGGTGGAATATCCAAGGAGGATATCCACTACTTGGCCGTTTCTGTCCGGGACCGAGATCGACAGGATGGTGGCTCCAAAATCCAATACCCGAACGGATATCCCGTTCGCGTTATTCAAAGTATAGGTGTGGATGGTCGCACCTCCGGTCTCACCAAATATGGATGGAACGACAGTTGCGAATCCGAAGAACATAATCGATACTTGCGCTAAAACCCATGCAATCGGCAAACGTTTTATGGTATCACTCCTTCACAGGTCTCATCGCGCCTTTGTTATAGAACAGCGGCGCTAAAAGCGATACCGGGCACCCAACGCGAAAGATACGTCGAAAGCGAAGGCGGGTATCACCATGACAGTTGGCACGACTTCGGCAAAGACCTCGAGGTTGACGTTGCCGCTCACGTGAAAGGGGTAGAGCACGCCAATCGGCACTCGGGCGCTTAGGGTAGTGATGCCGATGGGACCCCAATAAGCGCCCAAATATCGCGCTCCCGCCCCGAAATAAACTGGAATTACATTGTCTGAAATACGGAGAAGGGTGCGTTCGAAAAAAACCGCATCGACATGAATATGTATTCCGGTTGTCCAAAGAAAAGAATAAGCTGCTCCAAAATCCAAAGACAGATTCTCAGAAAGTTGCCAGCGTGCCGAAAGCCCAGAGGGTTGGCCGACCATCACGCCGAGAGAAAACTGAGAGAACGCGATGGTCACACACAAAACCAACACAGCCCCTATAACGACCCTTTTCATAATGACCTCCTCCAAAGAGTAATAGCAAAGGTAGGCGGAAAAGAGACTTATACGTGAAGATTATATACCAAAAACTTACGATTTGTGCAACGCCGAGGTGACGATACCGTCCGAGGGCCGCTCCGTTCTGCCCTCACGCACCGATTCCGATGTTTCTAAAAATTCCGGAAGACCTGTCCGTCGACGGTGATGGTGTTCCTTCCAAGCACACCGCCGGTGAAGTAGGTGATCAGATAGTCGATGAAGGTGAAGCCGTAACCGATCTTGAGGTCTTTGGCGAAAGAGCCGTTGTATTTGACGACTTCGGGGATGATCATCTCGTCCAGATGCTTGTTCGGCTCCGAGAACGGGAACCAAAGCGGCGATAGTAAGTACCATTGTTCCCTCGAAGCGGAAAAGGAACCCACGGGAACCCCCACTGCCCCAGGATAGTACCCCAAATGGCCGTCCTGAGAATAGAAAAAATAGGTACAGCTGCTCATAAGCAGCGCAACCACGACTAACGACAACAATAGAACCAGCTTTTTCATGTTTTTACCCCCTTATGGTATTTTGGATCGATCACTTGACCAACGGGTACAACCCCGTGGAGTAGGACAGAGAAACCAGCAATTTGAGGTCTTTGTTGACTCCCAGACCGATCTGTATCCCTCCCAATACGTTCACCGGTATCAAAACTTCGCACCGTAAGCTCGCATCCCAACGCGAAAAGCCGAGAGCGACTTCGGGGATCAGGTAGACCCCCCAAAGTTTCGCACGAAAATCGTTCATTCGCTCGAATATCGGGATTTCCATACCAGCGAGCAGGCAGATCTTGGTGAGCTCATAAAAACCCACTCCGGCGCGAAATCGAAACGGTTTCATAAACGGCGGTCCATACGTCGCCTCAAAGTCCAACGACAAGCCCTGCAACAGAGATTCTCCTTGAAACAAACCCAAGGCATCGGATTTTTTGAGGGTTGTGCTCAGTCCGATATAGTGCTCACTGTAACTCGCACAGAATGCTATCTGTGGGTAACAAATGGAAATGTATACAACCGCACAGCCCAGCAAGATTCTTTTGCCCATGAATCCGTCCTTTTGGGTTCCCTGTTTGCTATATTGAGAGGATTATACCATAGATCGATCGAATCAAAAAGCCTTCAAAGGCGGGGTTCACGAATTAAAATAGTTCTAACGTTCGTCGTCCAAGACAGCAGTAACATGGATTACCCCGCCGCTCGTGTTCGTGTACGTGAAGGTAAGATGACCGTTTACCAACCAGCTGTCATTTAAGTCGATATCATGGAGGAAAACACTGGCATCGGCGTTCCAAATTCGTACAATGTCGGAGGCTATGAAATCGTTTCGTACATAGTTTGTCATAGGATTGATAATGGCAATCCTTGTACCGTTCCTGTAAAACCATAGAGTTTGCCAGGTGTGCTGGTTACGAACCGTGACGGAAAAACCGCCAGGGCCGGGTTGTATCGTACAACTGAGAGCCGAAGAAAGGATCGAAAAGACGATGATGGCGCATAATAACGTCAGTAACAGAATTTTCCGCTTCATATCCCACACTCCTTCGATGCTGAATCGCTGATGTTGTTTCTCAAGCAGAGCAGAAAAAAATCCGCTCGTTGAACAATTCCTTCGATTGTAACTCGATCTGGAGCTGGTAATGAATCTGCAACCTCGTAAGGCTAAAGATCCGAAAGCTGGATTTGAAAAACTCCTGAGAGATATGTGGTTATTATAGCATAATAGACAGTTCTGCGGGAGAGCTGGTCGGGAACGCCGAACTTTAGTTCGGCAGATTTTTAAAAAAAATAAAGGTGTTTCGCACAGAGAACAATAGGTTAGTGTAAGGCAACCAGCGGGCTGACTTCGGAAGATCACGAAGTCTCGCGCTCCACCCTAGGAAAGCCTGGGAACGCCACACTTTAGTGTGGCATGTCTTTTCTTCTCCCGAGAGAACGCTGTCCCTTGCCAGTT
>MWEM01000034.1 GCA_002071085.1 Thermotogota bacterium ADurb.Bin062
AACGATTTCATGCGGGTTTCAGCGTTGTTTTTTCTTATTTTTTCCCTTTTTCTCCAAAACCGGTCGAAAGTCGGGTCAGGGCCATCCCAGAGACAAGCCGACTGGAAGTCAGCCCCACAAAGAGAAAGGGCGCTTACGCCGCGATGCTGCGCTCGAGAACGCTCCCAGTGAAAAGATAGAACCATCCCAAACTAAAGTTTGGCGTTCCCAGAAGTGCTTTCCCAGTGAACCTCCCTCCGTGACCTCCGTGTTCTCTGTGTGAAACCCTGTTTTCTCTATTCATAAGACCTGCCAATCCAAAGATTGGCGTTCCCAGTAAACCTGTCGCATTAAAAGGCAGCATTCCCAGAAGTACGTTCTCAGTGAACCTCCCTCCGTGACCTCCGCGTGACCCCTTGTTTGATTCTAAGACATGCCGACTACAAAAGTCGGCGTTCCCAAGATGCTATCCTTAGCCCGCAATCCGCTGTTGAACCAGGTTAGGCTTCGCCCATCCAACGGATCAGACCCGTGTCGAACTTCAACGGGAGCGCTGGGTGGTAGGGAAGCGCCCGGATGCTGTACTTGTAGTTCCCCCGTTCCGATAATCGGAACTTCCCTTTGAAAACGTACGTGTGGTGAAGGGTTTCCATATCCATCGCCATCGGAAAGGTCTCCGTGCCTTCTAACTCTCCCATCACATTGTACCGCTCGAAATAGATTTCGATTGCCACATCCTTCGGCTCGATCTCTCCCAGATAAACGGTGGCCGAGAACTCGAGCTCAAGGTTCGCAGGGATCTCTTCTTCATCCCTCCGGATCGTATTCGATTGTATCTTGACGGCTCTCCATTCTTTTTCGATATGGGTCTTCCATTCGGCCATAGCCTTTCCGGTTTCGAATCGCTTTTCTTCCAAAGCGGAGCCAAAAGAATAGGCGGGCAGGTAGAGTTCATCGAGGTAGTCTTTGACCATTCGATGGGTGTTGAACAGCGGAATGACCGTTTTCATCGAACGGCGCATCATCGCCAAGAACTCGACGGGGATTCCCTCTTCGTTGCGCTGGTAATACTTCGGGACGATCTCTTTTTCCAACGTGTCGTAAAAAGAGACCGCGTCGACGGTGTCTTGGATATTCGTATCGGCGTATTCACGGCCGTCTCCGATAATCCAGCCGTTTTTACCGTCATAGCCCTCTTCCCACCAGCCATCTAGGACGCTAAAGTTGATACCGCCGTTTACGGGCACCTTCTGACCGGACGTGCCGCTCGCCTCGTGGGGCCGCCTCGGCGTGTTCAGCCAGATGTCGACTCCGGATACCAGATTTCTAGCGACCTCCATATTGTAGTTCTCCAAAAAGACAATTCGGTTCTTGAAGTCCCAAGAACGGCTGATCTCGTAGATGCGCTTGATCAACTCCTGGCCGGGACGGTCCGCGGGGTGCGCCTTACCGGCGAAGATGATCTGTACCGGGCGTTCTGGGTCATTCAATATCCGTTTGAACCGTTCGAGGTTTTGCAAGATCAAAGTGGCGCGCTTGTAGGTGGCGAACCTCCTGGCAAAGCCTATTGTCAAGGTGTTTTCGTCGAAGATGCTGTCGACTTCCCGAAGCTGCTCGATGGTCTCTCCGTACCGGGACCGTTGTTCCGACACCCGTCCGTGGATGAAGTCTATCATCTCTTTTTTCATCTTTCGAGTGACCTCCCACAGCTCTCGATCCGGTATCGCGTCGATGCCATCCCAATAGGCGCGATCCAAAAATCGGTCCTTCCACTCGGGGAGGTATTTGTCAAACAGGCCTCGGATGTTTCGGTTCATCCACGTCTCCGTGTGGATCCCATTGGTGACATAGGAGATCGGTATTTCGTTCGTGGGCACGCCGACCCAGTTGTTTTTCCACAAGTTTTGAGACACTCGTCCGTGCAAGCGGCTGACGCCATTCTTCCACGCGCAGAGTTTGAGCGCTAAGATGGTGAGGTTGAACATCCTCTGACCCTCTTCATAAGGGGCTGTTCCGAGGTTCAAAAAGGTCTCTTTGGAAATCTTCATACGAACCCAGTAGGTGTAGAAGTATTTTTCGATCAGCCCGTAGTGAAAGGCATCGTTTCCGGCCGGAACCGGCGTGTGGGTGGTGAAGACCGTCGACGCTCTGACGATCTCCAACGCTTGGTGGAAGGTGATGCTCTCTTTTTCCACGAGTTCGCGTATCCGTTCCAAGGCCATGAAGACGGAGTGACCCTCATTCATATGCCAAACGGAGGGTTGGTACCCGCAGGCGCGTAAGGCACGAACCCCCCCGATGCCGAGGATCATCTCCTGTCGAACGCGCATATCCTGGTCACCGCCGTAGAGTTTCGAGGTGATTTCCCGATTTTCCGGGGTGTTTTCGGGCAAGTCCGTATCGAGCAGCAACAACGTCGTATTCATCACCGAGGCCTTCCAAACCTTGGCCAAGACCGTTCCGTTCGGGAAGTCCACGCTGACTTTTATTTCATCTCCGAAATCGTTTTTAATCGTTTCGACGGGTAGATCCATGAAGGAGTAGGAATGGTAAAGCGCCTCTTGCCATCCCTCCCGGTTCAATTGCTGCTCAAAGTAGCCGTTTTTGTAAAGCAGTCCGACGGCCACAATGGGAAGACCCATATCGCTGCAGGATTTGATGAAGTCGCCGGCCAGGATACCTAACCCTCCCGAGTACATAGGAAAGGATTCATGTAATCCGAATTCGGCAGAAAAGTACCCGATCTGAAAGTTTTCTTTCCCAGGTTTGCCGTAGGTTTGGCTGAACCACAAAGAGGCCACATCTCGATGGCGTTCGTAAAGTGAGACGATGCGATCGTATTCTCTTAAAAAATCCGGATTTTTCGCCGCCGCATCCAGCCTTCTCTGGCTGATGTACCGTAGGAATTTCGCCGGGTTGTATTGAACGCCACTCCACAAGCGGGGGTTCAATCCCCGAAACAGCGACTCCACCTCCGGATTCCAACTGCTCCAAAAGCTGTAGGCCAGGTCTTTTAACCCTTTCAGTCGCTCGGGCAACCTGGGTAGTACCGACAAAGTTTGAAAAGTGGGCATCATTACCGCTCCTTTCACCGATTTCTAGACGATCCTATATCCATTTTTTCTTTTTGAACCACAGGAGTATGAGCATACCGATGACAACCGACCACGCCAGAATGAAAATGAAGACCAACCCCTCCTGCTGGAACGGCAGGGGAATATTCATACCGTAGAAACTGGAGAGGATTGCGGGTATTTGGAGCACGATTGTGACGATCGTCAAGACCTTCATAATCGAGTTGACGTTGTTCGATATAACGGAAGCATACGCATCCATCATCCCAGACAAAATGCTGCTATAGATGTTCGCCATCTCCAAAGCTTGCTTGTTTTCCACGATGGTGTCTTCCAAGAGCTCGCGGTCTTCATCGAAAATCTCGAATACGTTTCCTCGCAAAATCCGTTCCATCACGATTTCGTTGGATCTCAGAGATGTCGTAAAGTATACCAAGCTTTTCTCTAGATACATCAGTTGCTGGAGCTCTTTGTTCTTCATCGCTTCCTGAAGCTTTTCCTCGATCGAATCCGTGATTTTGTTGATCTCTTTCAAATGGTTGAGAAACAGGATCGCGTTTTTATACATCAGTTGGAAGATCATCCGGCTCCGCTTCTTGGGGTTCACCTTCGATTCGTCGATCATCTTTTGGACAAACTCAACCGGATACTTGCTGCCCAACAGAATATAGTTTTCACCCAAAAGGATGTTCAATGGAATCGTCTTATAGAGCAGCTTTTCGTCGGACGCATCCTTGTATGGAACTTTTAGGATGATCTGTATCACCTTTTCACCGTAGTCGATCCGAGCGCGCTCATCCAAATCCTGAACGTCATGGATGAAGTCGGGTGTGAAATCGAGCAGGCTGGAGATCATAGCGGCTTCCTCTCGAGTGGGATTCACCACGAGGATAATGCAGTCTTGGGAAAAGCCATTTTTCTCCACCACCTTTTCATTTTCGCGTGAGAAAAATCGAACCATCGGGTATTACCTCCTCGCTTCATCGTACGCATTACGGAGGCCGCGTCGGCATTTCTGCGTTTCTCGCCACTTCCGTCTACGCTCACCTTACCTCTTCACAAGAACGGCGCCGTGTTCGGCCTTATTCTACCATACGCGATGATTTCTCGCAGTGAAGGTGTGGGTCAAGTTATGAGGAGTAATCAAGAAACAAGGCCAGAATCGATCGCACGATGTTTAGTCCTTGTAGTCATCACGGCGTAGAATGGGCAAGGGGAAATCGCGGGGTCCCGGCGGTTATCGCGGCGTAAGCGCTTCTTCTTTTTGCGAGGGCGCGATACGCTTGGGAACGCCAACTTTTAAGTTGGCATGTCTTTAAAAAAACTCAAACGGAGACCACGGAGGTCACAAAGAAGAGAGGTGTTTAGGAGAGTCAACACCAGGTTTATGTGTCCTCTGTGCTCTCTGCGCGCTCTGTGAGAAACCATCTTTTTTGGACATGCCGAACTAAAGTTCGGCGTTCCCAGGCGCACCATCGCGGCGTAAGCGCTTCTTTTTTATGCGACGGCGCGATATGCTTTTATTCGAGCAGATCGCGGCGTAAAAAAGGCGGAAGGCGTTGCCCCTCGATATTATACCCACACCGTGAGCCCTCATTGATTTATCAGCGAAAATAGCCTATAATACCCGCGAAAGTTTGTTTACCGTACTATAAAGATGAGGGGAACGGAAGATGCGCTCGCAAATCACTCAAATACTGTTGTTCACGAGCATCGGCACGATTACCAGGGATATGTTTGGAGTGGTGTTCAATCTGTATTTGCGAGAGAACCGTTTCTCGAATCAGGAGATCGGCAGCATCACCTCCTTCATGCTTTGGGGCAGTGCGATCGTCGGTCTGGTGTTGAGCCTCTTGGCGGAAACGATCGGAAGGAAGCGAGTGCTGTTCGTCTCGGCCTTTCTGTTTCCGATCTTCAACCTCGGTATGATCTTGATACCGAATCCGGGGACGCTCAACGCGCTCTCTTTCTTCAGAGGAGGTATAGGAGTTATCTCTCAAACGGTTGTTTCGGCCATCATCGTCCATCTGACCGAAAGCCGGAATCGCGCGAAGGTCTTCGGACTGAACATCGGTTTGACGACGGCCAGCGCGGTGCTCGGTAACCTCCTGGGAGGGTTCTTCGGAGAGTGGTTCGGACTACGCGAAGCCTTGTATCTGTCGACCGGTCTCTATTGTCTGAGCTTCATCCCGCTACTACGGATCAAAATCTTCGAAGTCAAAGTCGCGATACGTCAAGTGTTGGATTTTTCGATGATCCAACGCGAGCAGAAAAACATCCTGACGCTCTACTATCTGTCGACGCTGTCGGTCGGATTCGGAGCGGGACTGTTCATCCACTTCGGCAACCTGATTTACAAAGACCTCTTCGGCCTTTCTTCCGCCGCCATCGGTATCGCGCTCTCGATAGCCGATTTAGGCACATCGGCGGGTAACATCTTTTCGCACGTCTTAGCGCGGCGCGTAGGACCCTTACAGCTGCGTTTCTGGTGTGAATTGCTGGTCGTTCCCTTGATGATCTCTCTCATCGTCGTACGGCAGCCGGCGCTGTTCGTTCTGCTCTACACGCTTCGGTACATCCTGATGAACTCGGCTTCACCGATCCTGTCAACCATCATCAACTCCTTTGTCCCGAAAGAGAAGATCGCGACTTTGGCGGGGATTAACACGTTTCTAAACAATTCAATACGCGGGGTCGCCGCGATGCTGTTCGGAATCATCGTCGGGGCCAGCTTGAGCGGATATAACCTTCTGTTCTCGATAAGTACGGCATTTTATGCCTTGAACGCGGTCTTTTCCTTCCTCTTTCTCGTCCGATACAGACGACACCCGATCGTTCTGTCCCTCTACCCCAATCGAAAAGACTCGTTGCCTTCTTCGGAGTGAGAAGCGCGATGGAGAAAGTGGCGTCGCGCTTTTGACCCCAGCGTCAACCCTCCGTGTGGGTCAAGATAAGGGGTGCAATCAAGAGACAAGGCTAGAAATCGTGACATAAGCGCTCCTTCTCTTCGTGGGGCCGACTTTTGGTCGGCCTTTCTCTGGGAACGGCAGCTTTTTAGTTTGCATATCTTAAAATAAACAGGGGTTCTCACAGAGAGCACAGAGAGCACAGAGAGCACAGAGAGAACACTAAGATTTTCACAGTGAGCGCCCAGGTAACGCTCTGGGTACACCCTGGGAACGCCAAACTTTAGTTTGGCACGGTTTTGTCTTTTCACTGAGGGTGTTCCCGAAGGCAGCATCACGGCGTAAGCGCTTTTGCTTTTCCCGATGGCGCGATACGGTTGGGAACGCCAACTTTTAAGTTGGCATATCTTGAAAAAAAGGCGGAGCCACTATCCCTTATCGGATAACCTACCTTTAAGGTATAATACCGATGAGACTTTCTTCTGGAGGGATACCTGTGAAGAAGATTAGTAAGCCACACGACAAATTGTTTAAAGAAGTTATGGGAGATATCGAAACCGCAAAGTCCTTCATCCAGCACTATCTGCCTCCGAAGATCGTCCGGTTAATCGATCCCGAATCGATAACGATAGAAACAGACAGTTACATCGAGAAAGACCTCTCGGAATACTTTTTCGATCTGCTCTTTCGGGTGAAGATGCAACAGGAAGAGGGGTATGTCTATCTGCTGTTCGAACACAAAAGCAAGGTTGACAAACACGTGAGCCTTCAGCTCCTGGGGTATATGACCTCCATATGGAAGAAGACAGTACCGCGGCCTCTGTCAGTGATTCTACCCGTGGTCTTCTACCAAGGGAGAGAGAAATGGGAAGCGCCGCAATGGTTTTCGAATCGCTTTTCGAACAGCGACCGTATGGACGGGGACTTGAAAGACTACATCCCAGACTATAAATATGAACTGTTTGAAATTTCGTCATTGAGAGACGAAGAGGTCAAAGGGGCGAAACGATTACGAATCTATTTGGACGTCATAAGGCTGAGAGCGCTAAGGGGAAAGGCAGCGATCCGAGAAGCGATGCTCCGAGTCGCAGTGACGATCTCGGAATTGCCGCGGACAGAAGCGAACGAACGATTTTTCCAGGTCTGTACGATCTACCTGTTCGAAACGACGGACAGGGAGAATTTCGAACAATTGTCAGAACTGATGAAAACGGTATCGGAAGAAAGGAGCGAAAAGATGCAAACAATCGCGGATATGCTCAGACAGGAAGGAATGGAAAAGGGAATTTTGAAAGGAAGAGAAGAAGGCTTAGAAAAGGGAATGGAAAAGGGAATGGAAAAGGGAATGGAAAAGGGAATGGAAAAGGGAATGGAAAAGGGAAGAGAAGAATTGCTTTGGAAACTAATATCCAAAAAGTTTCCTAAGGCCTCGAAAAAATATTTCGAAAGGCTGAAGTCCCTTACAATAGAGCAACTTGACTCCCTGGGACTTGAGCTAATCGATATGAAAAACGAGGAAGAGTTAAAGAAGCATTTAATGTAGAGAATCCAACAAAGGGCTTGAACACGATTTGATAGATCGTGTGCGCGTAGTTATGGCGGCTCCTTAGGGGGCCGCTTTGTTTCCTCCTCCTCCTCTTGTCTTTTTTGCGCACCTCGATATTATATCCACTCAACCCTCCATTCTCCCTCTGCCTTCTGGTATAATCTCTACGAAGGCGCGTACAGGCGCCGACCATCCCTTGTGATGCGATCTAGATAACGAAGGCTAACTATCCCTTTCATAGCCTTAAGTCAGAGAAGAAAGGCGGAGTGAAAAGGGCCGCCCATCGTTTGGGGAGATACTCGTATGAGTGATATAGAGAAGACAGTTACTGTTTTACACACCTCCGACTGGCATCTGGGGAGGATGCTGTACGAGAAGAAACGGTACGACGAGCACGATGCCTTTCTTGCTTGGCTGTTGAAGCAAATACGGGACTACCGTGTAGATGTGTTGGTCGTGGCCGGAGACATCTTCGACACCACCACGCCCAGTCATCGCGCGCAAGCGCAGTATTACGGCTTTTTGCGCGATCTTCGTCAAACAGGATGCGCTCACGTGGTCCTCATTGCCGGAAACCATGACTCTCCCACTTTTTTGGAAGCCCCGCGCGGGCTGCTGCAATCTATGAACGTACACGTGGTCGGTTCGATCAGCGGCTCGGTCGAAGGTGAGGTGCTCATCCTTAGGGATCAGAACGACCGTCCTCGGATCATCGTCGGCGCGGTCCCCTTTCTACGGGATCGGGATATACGATTGGCGCAGAGTGGCGAAACGTTGCAGGAAAAAGAAGAGAATTTGGCGCGTGGGATTCGCAATCACTACCACAACCTGTGCGCCTATGCGAACGCTCTGCGGGAGGCGATCGACGCCCAGCTGCCCTTCCTCGTCACCGGCCATCTGTTCACCTCGGGCGGAGAGACCATCGAAGGAGACGGCGTTCGAGAGCTCTACATCGGCTCGTTGGCGCGCCTTGACCGGACGATCTTTCCGGAATCTATCGATTATTTGGCCCTCGGGCACCTCCACCTGGCGCAAACGGTCGGTCGCAACGAGACACGTCGCTACTCTGGCTCCCCGTTGCCGATGGGATTCGGAGAGGTCGGACGAGAAAAGTCCGTCTCGCTCGTGACCTTCGAAGGCCGGAGCGCAAAGGTCGAACAACTCCCGGTCCCCGTTTTTCAGAGGCTCGAACGGGTGGCTGGGGAGCTGGGCGCGATTCGAGAGGCCCTCGAAAGGCTCAAGGCGTTCTACGAATCCGTTTGGGTCGAGGTCTTCTATCAAGGCACCGAGAACGCCAACACCGTCTCGGCCGCCATCGACGAGACGGTTGCGGGGAGTGCCGTAGAAGTGTTGCGGAAGCGCAACCTGTCGATGATCGAACGGTCTCTGTCCGATTATCAAGCGGTGAAGGAGCTTGAAGAGTTCAGTCCCGAGCAGGTTTTCGAAACTCGGATGGACTCTGCGAACACGCCACCTGAACGAAGGGAAGGGCTCATAGCGGCTTACCGAGAAATCCTTCGGCAGGTCATGGAATCCGACCGCAATGCGGAATGAGAGAGGGTGAGGAGAGTGAGAATTCTATCCATCCGTTTCAAGAACCTGAACTCGCTGGCGGGAGAGTGGGAGATCGATTTGACGGCTCCTCCGTACCGGGTCGACGGCATCTTCGCGATCACGGGCCCGACGGGCGCGGGAAAGAGCACCATCCTCGACGCCCTGTGCCTGGCGCTGTATGGTCGTACACCTCGACTAAAAACGATCAGCGCGATCAATAACGAAATCCTGTCTAAACACCAAACCGAGTGCTTTGCGGAAGTGATTTTCGAAGTGGAGAAGCAGGGGGACAGGCGGCGGTATCGCGCTTATTGGGTGCAGCATCGAGCGCGAAAGTCCGCGGAGGGCGCTTTGCAGCAACCTCGGCGTGAAATCTCGGACGCGGATACCGGGAAGGTTCTGGAAAAGAACATCACTGACGTGGCGGAGTTCGTCGAGGAGCAGACCGGGATGGACTTCGATCGGTTCACTCGATCGATGCTGCTGGCGCAGGGGGAGTTCACGACATTTTTAAAGGCCACGCCTGCGGAACGCGCCCCGATCTTGGAACAGATTACCGGTACCGAGATTTACAGCGAAATCTCTATGAAGGTACACGAGCGACGGTCCTTAGAGCAAGGAAAGCTCGATACGCTTCGGGCTGCCTGCGAGGGTATCCGGGTGCTTTCTCTCGAAGAAACGCAAGAGTATTCCAACAATTTAGCGCAGAAGAGAGAAGAAAGAGACACATTAACTGCAGACATCACTGTGCTTCGCAATAAGATCGAATGGATGAATCGCATGCGGACCCTCGAAGGTCAACTGGAAGAAACAGAAGGGAAACTTCGGTCGATTCGCCAAGAGGCCACAGCCTTCCAACCCGACCGGTTCAGACTCGAACGCGCAAACCAAACTCTGCCCTTGCACGGCGGCTATGAGGTGTTGAAAACGTTAAGGGCCCAGCAGCGAGAGGACTCCAACCAATTGGAAGGCTACCGGAGCGCGCTTACCGAGTTGGAGGAAAAGGTACGAGAAGCGGAACGAGAAATGGAAGAGCGGCAAGGCGCCTATGAACGCGCGAGGGGTGATAAAGAACAGGGTATGCGACTCATCGTGGGTGTCAGGGCGTTGGACCTTCGTATCGCCGAATCGGACCGTCGTATTAATGACCTCGATAGAGAGGCTCGACGGCTGAACGTGATGATCCAACAATTGACGAGCGCGCGGGCACAAAAGGCGAAAGAATCCGAAGCCTGCTCAAAAGAAGGGGAACGGTTGGACCTGTGGTTTTCGGAGCATCGAGGCGACGAACCCTTAGCCGAGCACTTCTCCGCGATCCGACAGTCAGTTGAGGGATACAAGGCGCTCGCGGCGTCCATCGATCCTTTACGAGAAAGGCTGCGTCAAACCAAAGCGCGACGAGAAACCGCGGAACAACGGCGTCAAAACCTGAGTGAAAGATGGCAAGATTTAGTCGGGCGGCTGAATCAGGCGCAAAAAGCCGAATCAGACCAAGCGGCGGTCCTTCAAGCCAAGCTCGGTGGAAGGACACTCGAGGAGATGCGGAGTCAGCTGGATCGTTTGAAAACACGAAAGAACTGGCTGGAACGGCTGATTGACCCCTTGAGGAGAATGATTTCGGGAGCCGAAAGAATCGCCGAGATCGTATCCCTATTGATCGGTCTGGATCAAGAAAACGAAGATTGCGAAGAAGCCTTGGGCCGATTCGTCAAGAGCAAAGAAAGAGCAGAGCAAGTCTCCGAAGCGTTGAAACGATTGATTGAGCGGATACGGCGGGCTCACGATCTCGAGTCCGAGCGAAAGAAGCTTGAAGACAACGTCCCTTGCCCGCTATGCGGGGCTTTGGAACACCCGTACGCGCGTGAGAACATCCCGACTCCGGATCCGGAAGAGTCCGAGCTCGAAAACGTGAACGGGGAGATCCGAGAACTGACGAAGAAAATAGATGCGTTGAGGATAAAGATCGCACAGAACCACGCGAAAAAGGCTCACCTGCTCGCCGAGCGTGCGGAGAAACAGACGGCGTTGGAAACCGACGCCGGTAGGCGCGACGAGCTCTACCGGCATTTGGGTATCGACCCCCGGGAGGACCTCCACGAAAACCTTGCGGTTGTCAACGGGACGCTGGAAAGTGAGGCGCCTATTCTCGAAGGGTTGTCTTCCGAAATCTCCGCGCTCGAATCCGTAGGAAAACTTCTCGAAGAACAGCGGAGGGTCGTCCAAAGGCTTAAGGATGACGTTCGCAAAGCGGAGAACGAATTGAACGCCGCAGTTCAAGAGGAGAGCCTCAACAAGCAGGCTTATGAGCAAGCGGAAGAAACGTATGCCGAAAAAGAACGCGTTTACGGAGAAACGAGACAGCGACTCCTCGAGAGTCTGATTCCGTACGGTATTTCGGAGGTCTCTCCCGAAAATGCCGATACGGTCTTAGAGGCGTTAGACTCGAAAAGAAGGCTCTGGAACGAGAATAAACGACGTAAGGAAACGCTTACCACTAATCAGGCAAGAATCGATACCGAAATCGAGAATTTAACGATAACGATTCAGACACGAGAAGCGGAAATCGTAGAAAAACGCGCGGTTTTAGAAAGGGAGACCGAGGCTCGGGAAGACCTCCGCTCGTCGAGGCGGGAACTGTTTCAGGATAGAAACACGGACACGGAGGAGAAGCGGCTATCCGACGCCCTCGATTCCTCGGAGAGAGCGCTGAACGCGTCGCGGGAGACCTTGAGCCAACGGTTGTCTGATCGACAATCGATGCGCGAACTCAAGGAAAAATCGGACCGTTCCGTTCGTGAAAGGGCCGCAGAAATCGGCAATCGAGAATCGAATTTCCAAACTGATCTGATTTCTGCCGGTTTCTCGGACGAGGTAGACTTTCTCAACGCTTGTCTTGAAGAGCCGCAACGGCTTGAACTGAGTCTAAGGGATTCGGAGCTCAGAACACGAGAGAGCCATCTCCAAGAAGCACTGCGAGCGCTGGAGCAGGATTTGCATACCGAGAAAGAGAGACGGCTGAGCGAGGAACCTTACGAAACGCTGCTCAGTCAGTCCACGCAATATGAGGAGCGCCGACAATCTCTTCAGGAAGAGATCGGAGCCCTTCAGCAGAGATTGAGCGCCCACGAACAAGCGATGAGAGAACGAGCGGAGCAACTGACCGCAATCGCTGCGCAAACACGCGAGTTGGCCCGATGGGAGGAATTGCACGCGTTAATCGGTTCGGCCGACGGGAGGAAGTACAGGAATTTCGCTCAAGGGCTGACCTTTGTCACGATGGTGGCGTACGCGAATGACCAGTTGCGCAAGCTCACCGATCGATACCTCCTCTCGTGCAACCCGGACATTCCCCTGGAATTAGTCGTTCAAGACTTGTATCAAGCGGGGGTTTCCAGGTCCGCAAAAAACCTTTCGGGTGGGGAGAGTTTCCTTGTCAGCTTGGCGTTGGCTTTGGGACTCTCGCAGATGTCCAGCCGCAACGCGCGCGTCGACTCGCTTTTCTTAGACGAAGGGTTTGGAACACTTGATGAAGAAGCGCTCGAGACCGCGCTGGCTACTCTATCCGGGTTGCGGCAGGAAGGGAAATTGATCGGCGTGATCTCTCACGTGGCTGAGATCAAAGAGCGCTTACCCGTTCAAATAGAGGTAATTCCGCTTGGCGGCGGCATCAGCGCCTTAAAAGGCCCCGGATGCCGGCGCGTGGAGGGCAGGATCGCCTAAGGTCTTTCTTTCGCGCTCGCCTCATTGTTTACCCACGCCCGATTCAGTGCTGGGTGTACTATTGAGGCGCAACAAAAAATAGAAAGAGGAGGAGACCCGCCTTTTGTCTTTTTTACGCCGCGATCACGTCGCATAAAAGCGTATCGCGCCGTTGCGAAAAGAAGGGGCGCTTACGCCGCGATGACCGTGTGGGTTATCGCGGGGTAAGTGGTTTTTACGACCCCGCGATCCGCCTTTTGTCTTTTTTACGTTGCAATGACTACCTGGACTAAAAACGTACGGTATTTCTGACCTTGTTTCTTGATAGCACCTCATAACTTGACCCACACTCCAACTCAGAATAGACGCCTAAAAGTGATATAATCGGCGGGAAAGATAAGAAGACCGGGTAGAGGCCGGTCTCACTATAAGGAGGTACTATGGGCTATCGGTATATTCCCCATTCCGAAGACGAGGTCCGGTCGATGCTTCAACGAATCGGCCTGACCAAAATCGAAGACCTTTTCCGCGACATTCCCGAGCAGTTCCGGCTTGGAAGATTAGCCTTGCCGGAAGGGAAGGTCGAGGCGGACGTCATTCGGCAGATGAACGACTGGTCGAAAAGCAACCTCAACGCCAATGATTGCGCCATCTTTATGGGCGGCGGTGTCTATCAGCATCTGATCCCCTCCGCGATTCCGTTCCTCGCTGAGCGGGGCGAATTCCTTACCGCCTACACCCCTTATCAGCCGGAGGTTAGCCAAGGGTCTTTGCAAGTGTTTTTCGAGTTTCAGACGATGATCTGTGAGTTGACGGGTATGGAGGTCGGCAACGCCTCTATGTATGACGGGGCGAGCGCGGCGGCGGAAGCCGTTCTGATGGCGTGCCGTATTAAGCGAAAGATGAAGTTCGCCGTTTCCGAAGCCATACACCCCGAATATCTCGAAGTCATACGCACGGTTGCGGAACCGATGGGCATCGAAATCACCGTTTTCCCCTATAATCGTGATACGGGCATGACAGATCCCGAGGAGTTGAAAGCGGTTCTAAACGAAGACTTCGCCGGTTTTTTGGCTGGGTACCCCAACTTTTTCGGGGTCATCGAGGACATTCGGGCTCTGCGCGAAGCCGCGCCGGACGCGCTGATGGTTGTCAGCGTCAACCCGATCGCTTTGGGCGTGCTGAAAGCCCCCGGCGACTTCGGCGCCGATATCGTCTGCGGAGAAGGACAGCCTCTGGGAGGTTCCCTATACCTGGGCGGTATGAGTTTAGGGCTCCTCGCGACGAAGAAAGAATATATCCGAAACTTACCGGGGCGCATCATCGGGGAAACGAAGGATATTGACGGGCACCGGGGATTCGTGATGGTGCTGCAAACGCGCGAACAGCATATCCGTAGGTCGAAAGCCACTTCTAACATCTGTTCCAACCACGCGCACAACGCCCTCGTTGCGACGCTGTATTTGGCTTTGTTGGGGAAACAAGGGCTGAAGGCGGTCGCTTTGCAATCGACCCAGAAGGCCCACGCCCTTCACGCCCGAATCGAGCGGATGGACCGGTATCGCCCGCGGTTTTCCGGCCCCATCTTCAATGAGTTCGTCGTCGAATCGAACGTGGAGCCGGAGGCGCTGCAAAAAGAGCTGATGGAGCAAAACATCCTGGGGCCGTTGCCGTTGAAGCGCTTTTATCGAGAGAGCTTTTACGACCATCTGTGTATGTTCGCCGTGACGGAGGCGAACCGGATCGACGATATACATTTTTTGGCAAGACGAATGGAGGAAATCGTATGAGCAGCAGACTGAGCGGATACCGTCTGGACGATGCACTGATCTTTGAAAAGAGCAGAGCCGGGCATACCGGCTACGAGATTCTGGCGGAAGAAATCCCAGACTTCACCCTTCAGGCGATGTTTCCCGAGGCGTACATTCGTTCTCAGGACGCGGAGCTCCCGGAAGTGCCTGAAGTGGATGTGGTCCGGCACTACACCAACCTATCGAAACTCAATCACTCGGTCGACAACGGATTTTACCCGCTCGGCTCTTGCACGATGAAATACAATCCCAAGCTCAACGAAGCCGTTGCGGCCTTGGAAGGCTTTCAACAAATCCATCCGTATCAACCGGAGTCCTCCATACAGGGCGCCTTGGCACTGATGTACGCGCTCCAGGAGGCGTTGAAGGTCGTATCCGGCATGGATGCGGTCACGTTACAGCCGGCCGCGGGCGCACATGGAGAATACACGGGTATGCGGATGATCTACGCCTACCATCAGGATCGGAGAGACTTCAAGCGAAAAAAAGTGATCGTTCCCGACTCCGCGCACGGTACCAACCCCGCCACCGCCGTGATGTGTGGGTACGAGACCATAGAGATACCTTCCACCGCGGACGGTCGTGTGGACATCGAAGAGTTGAAAAAGGTCCTTGGCCCGGACACCGCCGCCATCATGTTGACGAACCCGAATACTCTGGGGTTGTTTGAAAACCAAATCTACGAGATCGCTCAGATGGCGCACGAAGCCGGCGCGTTGCTTTACTATGACGGGGCGAATTTCAACGCGATTATGGGGAAGGTGCGCCCGGGGGATATGGGGTTCGACGTGCTACATTTTAACGTCCACAAGACCTTCTCGACACCCCACGGTATGGGAGGGCCCGGTAGCGGCCCCGTCGGCGTGAAGGAGTGTTTGCGGCCGTACTTGCCGGTACCGGTTATCGAAAAGCATCCGGAGACCGGTCGCTATTGGTGTAACTACAAAAGGCCGAAATCGATAGGAAAAGTGCGGGCGTATTTTGGCAATTTCAACGTACTGATACGAACGATGGCCTATATCCTGTCTATGGGCGGCGAAGGCTTAACGAAAGCGAGCGAGATGGCGGTCTTGAATGCCAACTATCTGAGAGTACAGATTGCAGAATTCTTGGAAGTTCCCCACAATGAGATCTGTATGCACGAATTCGTAGCTGAAGGCACTCGGCTGAAAGAGTGGGGGATCAAGACGCTGGACATCGCGAAGGGCTTATTGGATTACGGCATCCATCCCCCGACGATCTATTTCCCGCTGATCGTCCACGAGGCGATCATGATCGAGCCGACCGAAACGGAGACCAAAGAGACGTTGGATCGGTTCGTATCCGTGATGAAAAAGCTGGTTGACCTAGCCAAACGCAATCCGGATAAGCTCAAAGACGCGCCAATTACCACACCGGTTCGTCGGCTGGATGAGACCAGCGCGACCAAGAACCCGGTGGTCCGATATCAAAAGAAGGGGTAAGGCGGTTTAGCCCCTTCTCCAATCCCAGCCATCCGCGGGATCGATCTGATGGAGGATCTCGCGGATGACTTCGATATCTTCCCGATGTTCAGGATTATCCCCCGGAGTTTCTAAAAGAAGCGGGATATCCTGCCATTCTTTAAAGGAAAAGAAGGTTTTAAACCCGTCCCTGCCGATGGTGCCTTCGCCTATACGCGCGTGCCTGTCCTGGCGCGCGTTGAGCGGAAACTTGCTGTCGTTGAGATGGATCATCTTCAAGCGTTCCCAGCCCAGGTCCTCTCGGATGGTATCGATCAGCCCTTGAACGCCCTCCGGTTGTGTGATGTCGAAGCCGGCGTCGAACCCGTGACAAGTGTCGTAACAGTACCCGAGGCGATGTTGAAAATCGGGATGCACGCCGTCGATGATTTCTTTGATTTGAGAAGGGTAATACCCGATATTGCCACCTTTGGGAGAAACGCCTTCCAGCAAGATCATTGTGGGTAAATCCGGCGTATCGATAAAGATACGGTTCAACGCGTTCACGATACGAGAGAAGCCGAAGGCCTCCCCTTCTCCGAGATGGCTTCCCGGGTGTACGTTCAAATAGGGGAGTTTGAGGCGGTCGCAAATTTGCATTTCCTGAATCATCGTTTCGATCGATTTTTCATAAACCTCGTCTTTCGGGCTGGCCAGATTGACCAAATAACTCGAATGGACCAAGGTGTTCTCATAGTCCAGTCGATGCTGAACCATACTCTGGTGAAAGAGCGCGACCTGTTCATCGGAAGGTGGCGAAAACTTCCAAAACCGCGGGCTGTGGTTGAAGATCTGGAAGGCGTTGCCGCCGACTTCTTCGACCGTCTCCTTCGGCACGAGATGGAAACCCTTCGAGATACCCATATGGGCGCCGATTTTTATCGGTTTTTCGTATTTCAACGCGGTCCCTCCCGGATCAGGTTTTCTATTTCTTTCGATTTCAACAATTCGTTTAATTGTCGCAGCCATTGCCCGAGGATTGGTTCGAGGGTTTCGGGCATCCGCTCTTTCATCGATTTTTCGAGATCATCGCACGAGCGCGCGAACGTGTTCGCTCCAACCGCCATAGCCGCTCCCTTAGTGAGGTGGAGGGTTCTACCGGCCTCAGAGAAACACCCCCGGCTCAAGGCGTCGCGGAAGGTCTCTTCTAGATTCCGTATCGAACGGATGAACAGCTTTAAGGCCTCCCGATAGACTTCAAGGTCCCCGTCCACCATTTCCATTGCGGTTTGCTTGTCAATACCGGGCAAAGAACCCGGAAAAGACTCCGTCACGTCAGTTTCGGTTAGGGTCGCGATCGATGCGGGTGAGGAATCTATTCCCAACAAACGGGAGATCTCCTCGCGCAAGCGGTAAGGAGAAACCGGCTTCGTTAGGAAGACGTCCATTCCGGCTTTTAACGCCTTATCCCTGGCTTCCCAAGAACTGTTTCCGGTCAGTGCTATGGTTGGCCAAAGGGGGGTTCGGATACCTCGCAACATTCGGGTGAGCTCATACCCTTCCATATCGGGCAAGAAAATGTCGGTGATCATCAGATCAAAGGTATTTCTTTTCGCCGCCTCATAAGCGGCTTTCCCGTTCGGAACGGCTGAAACGCTCAAACCGAACGATGTGAGAATCTCGGTCAGGATCATCCGATTCACGGCGTTATCCTCGACGTACAACACCGTTTTTCCGACGAAGGAGGAGGAACCCGTCTCTAGGGCTTTGGACTCCACCGTGAGGGGGGAGGACGCGGGCGGCAGGCGGAGTGTGAACGAAAAAGTCGTGCCAAAACCCAGACGGCTTTCGAAGGAGATCCGCCCGCCCATCTTTTCCACGAGGTCTTTGGCGATAGAAAGGCCCAATCCCGTGCCGCCAAACTGGCGGGCGACAGCCGCATCCCCTTGGTAGAAAGCCTCAAACAGGTGTTTTCCTTTCTCCTCCGAAATCCCCATGCCCGTATCCGACACCTCGAAAAGCATCGTCTGTTTTCCGTCCTGGGCATTCTCCTTGGGAGAGCCCCGGGCGGTCAGTATGATGTGCCCTCCGGAAGGGGTGAATTTGACGGCATTACTGACGAGGTTGATAAATATCTGTTTGATCCGCATCGGGTCCCCGCGGCATTCGGTGGGCAAAGAGTCGTCGATTTTCAGCACCATCGTCAACCCTTTTTCTGTGGCGAGAGAATCGAAGAGGTAGAAGACGTCTTGGATGACCAATCTGAGGTTGAAATCCACCGATTCCAGAAGCAATTTGTCCGATTCGATCTTCGAAAAGTCCAAGATATTGTTGATGATGCCGCTTAGAGTTCTCATAGCGGATTCCAAGTGTTCCATCTGCTGCTTCTGATTTGAGTCCAAGCGGGACTTTGCGAGAAGGAAGACGATGCCGGAGATGCCTTGCAGCGGGTTTCGCAACTCGTGGCTCATCGCCGAGAGAAAGGCGCTTTTCGCTCGATTCGCCGCTTCCGCTTGATTCCGAGCGCTTTCCAATTGACGCAGAACGAGCTTCTGCGCGGTCACATCTTGAAAAATAACGATCTTCCCATTCAACCTGCCCCGAAAATCAGAAAAGGGGGTTATACGTAACTCCAAGACGCGTTCTTTACCGTCTCGAGTGGTCAGCTCGATGGTTTTGGTTACGTTTACGGCATTTGCCAAGAGCTCTGTCAGCCGTGGCCAGTTACGGAGGGCTTTTTCGCACACCTCCCCCCGATTTTCCAGCGACAGGCCCAGCCACTCTTCAAGCGCGGGATTCCATCCGACCACCCGCTGGTGGCGGTCCAGCGCGAGAACCCCATCTTCGAAGGTATAGATGACACGTTCCCAGGCGATGGGTATAAGGTCCAGGAAGCGAAATTTGAAACTGGCTAAGACGAGGAGGAACGTCATTGCGGTAAAAGAAAGCGGGGTAGGGTCGAATCCCCCAATTAAACTAGGAACGAACGCATAGACGATGTTCGCCACAAGCGGGCAAAAGGAGGCCAACAACAACACTTTGGAGGCTGTGGGGATGCCGGTGTCTTTCGAAAAAAAGAAGTGGCGGCTCAACAAGAAAATGGCCGCAAGGGCCATCGAGTAATTGTAAATGACGGAAAACCAAAAGAAAATGCCGTGCTCGAAAACGCCGGCGACTCCGCCTGGTACAGCCCTCAAGGTGATATTCGGCCACAAGAGGCGATGCAATGGGTTCGTGACCGCGAGAACAAGGATGATCGCAGGAAAGACGAAAAGGGCTCCGATTCGCAACGGTGTCCACTTTCTATCCCCGCCGGTGTATCGTAATGAGAATAGCAAAACAACGGAAGTAAACGGTTGACTGCCGATGTACGAAAAGATCGACCACAGAACCTTACCTTCCACCGTTTGACTAATCGCCTCGAAAATAGAAGTCGAGCACCAGATGATGACCAGAAGCATCAGAAGTGCCATTTCAACGGCGCCTGCCGCCGGCCTTCTCGAGAGACTGTATATGGCCAAAACTCCCGCGATGATCGCCGAAGCGAACATCAGGAAAAGGTATACAAACAAGTCCATAAGACTTTCAAATCCTTCCGATCCGTGCTAGTGATCCCTTCATCAGCGATTATATCAAAGAGTTCGGTTTTTTCGCAAAAAGCGAGCCGTTCCGCTGTTTTGGCGCCCCCCTGTACTCGCTGGACTTTCTGTGAACGCCCTGCGCTCGCCTTTGGGGCGCCCCCAGAGCGGGAGGACTTGAGTCAGTCAGTTTTTTTTACTGGGCACGCCGAACTTCAGTTCGGCATATTATTTTCACCTTTCTGCAATCACCTAAGAAGCCTTAATCGCTTACGCCGCGATGACCACGTGGACTAAAAATCATGCCAACGATTCTGATCTTGTTTCTTGATTACACCCCATAGCTTGACCCACACTTATTCGTATATTATCGCTAACTTCATGATATAATAATAGGCAGAGAGCTTGCTATAAAGTAAAGAAACATAAAAAACAAAGGGGGGAGTTCTATGTCTTATGAATCGGGAGCGAAATATATGCACGAAATATCCAGAGCATCACCGACGGCTTTGGTGTTTTTGATCGACCAATCAGGGTCGATGAGCGAGAAGTGGGGTGGAAGCGGGACGAAAAGCTCTGAAGTCGCGATGATACTCAACAGGCTGCTTAACAATTTAATCATGCGATGTACCAAAAGCGACGGTGTCAGAAATTACTTCAGCATCGGAGTCATTGGATACGGTTTGGGCGTGAAACCGGTGTTGAAAGGTAACACGCTATTCGGAAGGGATTTGATCCCCATCAGCGAGATCGCGGACAATCCCCTGAGAATCGAAAGAAGAAAGAAGAAAGAACCTGACGGGGTAGGCGGAGTGATGGAAATCGAAGTGAATTTTCCGATATGGCTGGAAGCCGAGGCGTTCAACGGAACCCCGATGTGCGGCGCGCTGGACTATGCCCACAAGGTGCTTGAGAGATGGGTAGATGATCATCCTGACAGCTATCCTCCCACAGTTTTTAATATCACCGACGGGCAAGCGGGGGATGGCGATCCGGCAATGAACGCGGCGAAGATTAAGCGGCTCGAGACAAACGACGGCAACGTATTGCTCTTCAATATCAACATCTCTAGCGATTCTTCGCAGATGGTTAAATTTCCGGATAGCGTGTCACAGTTCGCGAACGATCCTTATGCCGTCTCTCTCTACAACATTTCTTCCGTTATGCCGGAAAATATAATTGCGATGCTTGGGCGCTCCGAGGAAAGGAACTATTCCAGAAACTGT
Source organism: Thermotogota bacterium ADurb.Bin062 (assembly GCA_002071085.1). Classification (GTDB taxonomy): domain Bacteria; phylum Thermotogota; class Thermotogae; order MWEM01; family MWEM01; genus MWEM01. The sequence continues at coordinate 20,795 of MWEM01000034.1, forward strand.
AAGGGGTTTATCCTCAACGCGGATGCCATATCACTTATTGAATTTCTCAACATCGGAACAAGAACCGATCAGCAAATCAGGCGAGGAATCGATGACTAGTAATGAGCGTCGTACACTTATTGCTTTCAAAAGAAGGGAATTCACAAGAAGAGTGCGAAGACTCTCTGGAGTATAGAGAAGACGGGAGTTTATTCATAGCCGCGATTGCTGATGGGGCCAGTCAGGGCTACGAGAGCAAGCTTTTTTCCGGACTGCTATGCGAACATTTCGTCGAGCGGTTCAAAGAGAGCCAAGAGTATGATGAAAAGGAACTTCGAGGAAAATTTGATCATTTCCTCAAAGAAGTGATCGAAGCCTTTAACGCAGCCATTATGGAGAAAACGAGGGGCAGAGAACTGAAATGGTATGAAGAAAACGCGATTGGTAACGGATCTTTTTCTACCTTTATGGGATTGGTTTTCGACGTAGGAACCAAAAAAGGGTATCTGCTGAGCGTGGGAGACTGTTTTCTTTTTCAAGTAAAAGACGCGGAAATGAAAACCGGTGAGGAAGACCCAGAGCAAGTTCTGAGGATTTATTCGGAAAACCACCAAGAACAATCAAACACCCCCTATTTATTAGCTACGAATAGGCTTTACAACATGAAATTACCTGAGTATCTGTTCTTATCACCCATAACAGTCGAAAACGGAGAGGCGCTGATACTGGCGACTGATGCCTTTTCGTATTTTCTGATTGACCATACTGAGAATATTGGCATTATCAAAAGCATTGCCAAATGTGACAAATCGGGACTTAAGCGCGTTGTCGAAACTGGCAGGCGTCAAAAGAGATTGAAAAACGACGATGTCGCCATTATTATTAAGCGCTTTGAAAGATTACCCATGAAAGAGCCGAATACTCTTAAAGCCGCGGAGAAAAGCTCATTCATTATGGCGCGGCAGGAGAACAGTCCATTGTAGAGAAGGGGTGTCAGAAACGACAGAATGGCTCTGAAAGATTTGATCCTCAAAATCCTCGGAGAATGGAAAAAAGACGGTACAAACCGTATAACCGGTACCTTTTACGATCCAAACGGTTATGATCAATCAGGGTATAACCGAGAAGGGTTTAACGCTGCCGGTTACAATAGATCAGGATTCGATATAGACGGGTTCAATATAGACGGATACGATAAATATGGGTATAACAGAAAAGGGTACAATCGCGCGGGCTATAACCGACACGGCTTTAACGAGAAAGGCTATAACAAAGACGGGTACGACGCGAACGGTTTAGATATCAACGGTTTTGATGAAGCGGGTATCCACAAAGACACGGGAGAGCCATACGACCCCCGCGGTTTTAATCGTGAGGGCTTGAATCCCTATGGTTTCGATCGAAGCGGCATCCACGCGGGTACGAAAACAACACTTGACCCGTATGGTTTCGATCGATACGCGATCCACGATAAAACTGGGACACACCATGATCCTAACGATTTCGCCATCAACGGCATAAACAGAAAAACGAAAACGGCTCATGACAAAAACGGGTTCGACCGCGACGGAAAACATAATAGAACAGGAAAAAACGTCAACGAACACGGGTTCAACCGCGACGGGGTTCACCAAAAAACCGGTAGAAAATACGATCCCGACGGCTTCGACATTGATGGAATCCACGAAGTGACCCATAATGAATATGATAAAAACGGCTTCAATCGAAACGCCATTCACAAAGAAACGCGAGGTTTCACCGATCCGTTCGGTTTTGATAAACGAGGGATCAACCGGAAAACCGGTAAAACCACCGACGAGATGGGGTTTGATTTCGAAGGCTATAACCGCTATGGATTCAATCGGCAAGGTATACATAAGATTACCGGAACGAGTAGAGACAAAGCGGGTTTCGACATCAACGGAATCCATAAAAAAACGAACGACCGATACGATGAAAACCTCTTCAACAGAGACGGTATCCACAAAATCACCGGGACTAAATATAGCAAATACGGCTTCAACGCGGAAGGCTTGCATAAGAACACAAAGAGCAAATACAACGAAGAAGGTTTCGATAACAGAGGCATCCATCGCGCTACCCATAAGCCCCACGATAAGAACGGCTTCGACATCGACGGTAATCATTTCATCACAAAAACCGCTTGGGACGAGCAAGGTTTTGACAAATACGGTTATACAGCCGGGGGGTTTAACCGTAAAGGCATTCATCGAGAAACTCAAACGCCTTTTGACAAAAACGGTTTCGATATCAATGGAAAGCGCAAGGAAGTCTCAAAAGAAGATCTGGCTCATTATCGCAAGAACAGGGAGCAAAGAAAGAAGACGCCGACAGAACCCCTGCTTTTTTTGATCGCGCCCGAAAAATATAACGAAAGAGTTCAGAATTACAAATTCTCATTCAGCCCGGAAAAGATCAAAAATGCGAAGAGTTACGTGATGAATAAACAAGGCCTTCCGTTCGGAAGCAGTGGAAATAACGCTGTTGTCTATTGTTTCAATAACTCCCATAAGCTCGCCGTACGATGTTTCTACCATTTGTATCCTTCTCAAAAGAAGAAATACGAAAAATTGCGGGAGTTCATAAAGAAGAACGCTCTTGAGTTTTTACTGGACTTCGATTACTACGAAAATGGCGTATTGATTGATGGAAAGTGGCTTCCGATTACTGTATTGCCTTGGTCTGACGGTCTGCCGATTACCAATTATCTGCAAGGGATTTATGATGACAAAAAGAAAATCAGAAAACTGACAGACAATTTCTTATCCATTAGCGACACAATGCATAATAAAGGCGTTGCACACGGGGATTTGCAGCACGGGAATATTTTGATAGAACCTTCAGAAAAGATCAAACTGATCGATTACGACAATTTCTATATAGAAGAACTAATCGACTGCACGAGTCCTGAACTGGGCCATAAGAACTACCAGCACCCGAAGCGGGATCGCTACGATTATGATCGGTATATGGACCATTTCTCCGAATGGGTGATCGTTATCTCGTTGAAAGCGCTGGCAATTAAGCCGGAACTATGGAAACTGCTTAATGGAAACGATGAACGCCTATTGTTCGTTGGCGAAGATTACCTGAAAATCGAAAAGTCCTCGATGTACAAAGAGTTGTTGAGAATCAAAGACGACAATCTCACGAGCCTTGTAAAATACTTTGCCGAGATCACGAAACTTCAAAACCTCTACGAAATACCTTCCGTTCTTGGTTTTGTAGACTCTGTGAAGCAAGTGGACGGGATTGGGTCAGCTAACGGGAAAGTGAAACACAAGCCAGTGAAGGATGATCGAGCCAAAGAAAAACCCGTCGAAGGAACAAAGCAAAAAAAGCGTGGAGCAGGAAATGTTCAAAAGCAATCGACAGCGGGGAATATGGTCGAAGTCAAAGGCGGAGCGTTCCAGATGGGGAATACGCGTAACGACAGAGAAGGGAAGGATACTGAAAAACCGGTACACACGGTGAACCTGATGTATGATTACTGGATAGGGAAGTATGTAGTGACTTTCAATGAATACGACGCATACTGCGAAACGACAAGGAAGACCAGAGCGAAAGATGAAGGATGGGGTCGCGGGACGCGGCCGGTGATCAACGTAAGCTGGATTGACGCGATCAAATACTGCAACTGGCTAAGCGAGCAAAAAGGATTGCCGAAAGCATACGACAGCGACGGGAACCTGTTGGACAGGAACGGGAATAAGACAACAGACATCAGGCAAGTAGCAGGGTATCGATTGCCAACGGAAGCGGAATGGGAATACGCCGCGCGAGGGGGACATAAAGATATAACAAAAGGAGAGGAAAACAACGATTGTAAATATGCTGGAAGTAATAGCATAAACGATGCAGGCTGGTATAAAACAAATTCGAGAAGTAAGACACACCTCGTAGGCCGGAAGAAAGCGAACGAACTGGGGATATACGACATAAGCGGGAACGTGTGGGAATGGTGCCACGATTGGTATGGAGAATACAGCAGTGGGACACAGACGAGCCTGACAGGGCCCAGTAGCGGCGCCAGCCGGGTGATTCGGGGCGGCGGCTGGGGCAACAGCGCGCAAGACTGCCGCGTGGCGAGTCGGTGCTACTTCACACCGTTGGGCAGCTACTACGGCCTCGGTTTTCGCCTTGCTAGGACGATCTTTTAACTTTTGTATTTTTACATTTTTACCTTTTGCTGGTTTTGACTTTGGGTTTTGTTTTTATCCCCGAAAAGGGCGAAGCGAATCTTAACGGTTAACGCGGGGTAAGTGTTTTTTATGACCCCGCGATACTAATGAAGTCCAGCAATCCGCTCTGCTGTCTTACTCTTCTAAAGAAAGGCAGCACAAAAAACCGGCATTCCCTGGAAGGTTCTCAGAAAACCTTGAACACGCTAACTCAAAAGTTGGCGTTCCCAGCGCTGCACCCAGTAGTTCCTGGCCGCGTTTCCCAGGCGGCTCTACAATACTCTATGTTATAATCTTATCAAACGGGAAAAAAGCGGGTGAAAGCGATGTTCGAGATGCCGGAAACGATAACATACGCCTTACCGGAGGAAATAGGAAACACTGAGCTCTTCGTCGGAAGAAAGAAAGAGTTCGACTACTATCTGGGAGATTGGTACTATTACCTCGTCAATAATATGGCACAAAGCCAAGCGATCGTCGCCAGACGAAAGAAAGGGAAAACGGCGTTTCTGCAGCGGCTGTTCAATATCCTGTGGAGCTGCCCTGAAACAGGCGTGGTCCCGTTCTATTTTAGCGTAAAAGAAATGAACGTGACCCTTGCCGAATTTGCGAAAGTTTTCTTTTCGGCCTTTGTCAACCAATGGATAGGCTATATGGAAAGAAAACGTGAGCTAATTGCCAACCCCTTGAATTTTGTACGGCTAAAAGAACTAATCGAGGACCGTGAGTTAAAAAGAATATTCGACTCAATCAAGGAGTTTGAAAGAGTCGGGAACTGGGGACTGATGTGGGAAACGGCGGCAAGACTGCCTTTTGAAACGGCTGTAGCGAAGAAATGCAAAATCGTCCAAATCCTGGACGAATTCCAAAACATCAACGCCTATATCCTCGATGAACGAGGGAATACGATCGATACGATGAGCGGGACGTATCTGGACCTCGCTGAGAAACGAGAGGCGCCGCTCATCATTTCGGGGAGTGAGGTCCAAGGACTGTTAGAGATCGTGCGAAGACTCACGGCCCGGTTCAAAGTACGGACGCTCGGGAATCTCCCGGAAGATGAAGCAAAAGAAGCAATTCGGCGGTACGCGAAGGCCTCGCGGACCAAAATCAACGAACAGGCGGAAGAAAAGATATGGAATCTGACGCAAGGGGACCCGTTGTATATCCGCGCGCTGATGCAAAGCGAGCATAACGCTACAAAAGACTACACGAACGAAGACAACATCATCTCGACGTACACATGAGAGATCACGGAAGGAGAGATTTACGGCACTTGGACCGAATATATCGCTAAAATCTTCGTGGAAGTGAACGAAAGAAACGCGAAACGAATTTTATTGTACCTGTTTCAGACTGGAGAAGAGCGCACACGCGCTCAGATAATCAAAGACCTAAACCTCGATATGACCGACTTCGAGCTGCAGACGAAACTGCAAAAGTTAATGAAAGCGGATCTGATCTCGCGAGGTGAAACATACTTCGATTACAAGATCGAGAAAGACAAAACCTACGAACTGGTATTTAGAAGATTGTACCAGGAAGAAATAGACGACTTTATTCCAGATATACGCAAAGAGCTCCGCCAAGAGATGGGTGGGAACGCCAACTTTTAAGTTGGCAGGTCTTAAAAGCGAACAGGGGTTCACACGGAGGGCGCGGAGGGAAAACTGGCAAAAGACAGGATTCTCCAGGAAAAAGCATACCGACTTATAAGTCGGCGTTCCCAGGCGCTCCCCAAAAAGCAAAGACATGCCGGACTAAAGTCCGGCGTTCCCAGGCGTTTCCAGGGGGTATCTCTGTGTTCTCTCTGTGTTCTCTGTGTGTTCTCTGTGCCCTCTGTGTGAACCCCCGTTTTTTGATCTTTGGAACAAACAAACAAGGGTATCGCGCCAAGGGGTAATCGCGGGGTTACCGAAGGGACCCCGCGATCCCCCTTTTGTTCTCTTTACGCCGCGATGCGTGTTTTCTCTGTGTTCTCTGTGCCCTCTGTGCGAACCCTGTTTTTCTTTTAAGACATGCCAACTTAAAAGTTGGCGTTCCCAGTGAGCCTGCCGAACTGAAGTTCGGCGTTCCCAGGGGTTCCCAGGCGTTCCCGGGCGCTCCCACGTACTTCCAGCGGTTTTATGTGTTCAAAAACGGTGAAGGCGCGCCGAAGGAGGTGACGTAGAGTCGGGTTTTGGGGCGGGTGGCCGCCACATAGAACAGTGAGCGTTCGGCTAGCTCGAG
>MWEM01000035.1 GCA_002071085.1 Thermotogota bacterium ADurb.Bin062
AACGATTTCATGCGGGTTTCAGCGTTGTTTTTTCTTATTTTTTCCCTTTTTCTCCAAAACCGGTCGAAAGTCGGGTTAAGTGCGGCAAGCCTTTTTTCTTTCCGCGAGAGCCTTGTTCCTTGCCAGTTTTTCCTCCGTGTTCTCCGTGCCCTCTGTGCGAACCCTGTTTTCTGGGAACGCCGGACTTTAGTACGTCCAGATAAGGCGGAAATGTTCAGCAGGAAGAAAGCAAGCCTGCCGGGGAAAAAGTCAGGACCCCGTAGCTTGGACAGCAGGCAGGGAGGAAACGAACTGTCTGGAGTCTGTTGACAAAGCCACTGTAAGGGAGTGGTGAGCGAGTAACCGGGCCGTAACAATCGTGAACGCATAGTAGCCTCGAAAGGCGTTTGGATTCGGAAGTCGAGCTGTTTGGAGTCCAGCGAAGACAGCAGGAAGTCCTGAAGACTGACTGAAACGGGACTTTCTTCCGGCGGGGTGCAAGCGACAGCACGGTTACAAGGACATTTCAGGCAACTGGAGAGGCCCTCCTCGCCCGAATATTCCACGCAACAACGGGGATGACTGGCAGAGGTGGAGTAGGGAGGCACCCCACCGACCGAAAGCGCTCACTGGTTAAAGGTCACATAACCCTTTTGACGAAGACGTTTGGGAAGCCGTATGCGGGAAATCCGCACGTACGGTTTGAGGAGGCAGGAGAAGGAAACCGGGAGAGAGTAAGCTGCCAGGTGGTGTGATGGATACTCACACACATAAATCGAGAGCGGTACATCTCTGACTCCACGGCGCCTTCTCTTGACCCTACGTCCGGCACGTCTTTTCGGCTCTTCGATACATTACTTGAAGCCCACTGATCATCCAAGAAATATAAAGTAACATAAGAGGAATAAAAAGAGTCCGCGAGATGGCGGATTATGCGATTAGAGCGGATTATCGAAACGGTCTAAGGGTCTACAGAATTATTACGGTTGAAGATGTTAATTAAGTACGTCTTGTAACGTGTCGAAGAGCCGTCTTTTCTTTTTCCGGGAGAGTCCTGGCCCTTTGCCAGTTTTTCCTCCGCGCTCTCTGTGCCCTCTGTGCGAACCCTGTTTTTTGATCTTCGGAACGAACGAAAACCGGGGTATCGCGCCGTCGCGAATAGAAAGGGCGATTACGCCGCGATGCTTGTCCTCTCCGTGTTCTCTGTGCCCTCTGTGCGAACCCTGTTTTTTGATCTTTTGAACGAACGAAAAGCGGGGTATCGCGCCGTCGCGAAAAGAAAAGGCGCTTACGCCGCGATGCCTGCTCTCTCTGTGTTCTCTGTGCCCTCTGTGCGAGCCCTGTTTTTGATCTTTGGAATGAACGAAAACCGGGGTATCGCGCCGTCGCGAATAGAAAGGGCGCTTACGCCGCGATGCTTGTTCTCTCCGTGCCCTCTGTGCGAACCCTGTTTTGCTTTTAAGATATGCCAACTTCAAAATTGGCGTTTCCAGAGAAAGGCCGACTGGAAGTCGGCCCCACAAAGAGAAAAGGGGCTTACGCCGCTTTGACTACGTGGACCAAAAATCGTGCGGTCGAATCTGACCTTGTTTCTCGATTGCGCCCCATATCTTGAACCACACCGGTGCTTTGAAGCGTAGCGCTTTATTCCGATCTGGCTACGAAACAATTTCGCTCTTGAAACAGTTTTCGGAAAAAGGGACAGACCGTCGACCCGTAACGCGCCTGCCCTGCGCGCTGGAGTGGGTTTGTAAAACAAAGACCAGGTTTTCCCGAGGTAGACGACGCCTAATTTTCATGGTAAGATTCTAAGCGCGCCGCGCCGAACCTGGGAACGCTCTGGGAACGTCAACTTGTAAGTTGGCATGTCTTTCGGAGTGCTCCGAACTTCAGTCCGGCTCGTTTTACAGGAGCTCTTCGAACCCCTCGCGACACTCGTTTAAGCCGGAGGCGGCGCTCCACGAAAAGACGCGCAAGATCGAAAAATGGAGAGGTGAAGAACGTGGAAAAGGTAAAAGTCGGGATCATCATCTGCAGCCGCTACCGGAATTGCGGAGGCGGGAAGTGTCTTAGGGCGGCGCGAAACCTGGAAGGAGGGTTCAGCGTCCACGAAGGAAAAGAGGTTGAAATCGTCGGATACTCGTCGTGTGGCGGATGCCCGGGCGGAAACGTTGAGTACGTCCCGGCAGAAATGAAGAAGAACGGGGCGCAATACATCCACCTCGCCACGGGGATGATCGTGGGATATCCGCCCTGCCCAAACCTTCGGTATTTCAAGAGGTTCATAGAAGAGAAGTACGGATTAGAGGTGATTCTCGGAACGCATCCGATACCCGAGAATTACTTTCGAACGCACTTGAACCTCCGCACCTGGGATTCGCCCACCTGGCAAGAAATCATCGACCCCCTATCTCGAGACGAGGCGCTCCGCAAAGCCTACGACTGAGCCGAACAACCTCGAGATCGTTTATCCCTTGGGCGCGCCTGTTAGCGCCCATCTGAGACTGCCGAACTATAGTTCGGCATTTTTTTACCTTTCTGAGAACGCTGGACGCTTGGGAACGCTCTGGGACCGCCAACTTTTAAGTTGGCATGTCTTTCTGGCTCTTCGACTCGTTACTCGAATTCCGCTGAAAATCCCAGAAATACGAAGCTTCATACGAGGAATAAAAAGAAACCACCAGGTAGTCGATTTGAGCACTGTGAAAGGATTATCGCAACAGCCTGAGGATCTACAGAATTGTTCCGGCAGAAGACGGCAATTAAGCACATATAGAAAATTGCCGAAGAGCCCGACAAACCTGCCAATCTAATGATTGGCGTTCCCAGAAACCTTGCCGAACAATAATTCTGTGTTCCAGTACCTGCGGCTTTCCCGGAAACTCTGCCGAACTAAAGTTCGGCGTTCCCATAGACCTGCCAATCTAAAGATCGAAGTTTCGAAAAAACCTGTACCAAACTTAGGCTCAAGAGAAGGCGCGCGAAGACGGAAGCTATCTGCGGCACGCAGCTACCAGACCCTATCTCCAAAAATAGGCAAAACATATGGTATACTCCGTACGAGAGGTGATCGGATGTGTCTAGGCAGAAGTTCACAATAGAAGAAATAGTAGAGATTCTTTCGGCCGAGAAAAAATCTTCCGTAGCGGGCGTGTGTCGAAAACACGGAATTAGCGCGTCCACTTTTTATCGTTGGCGGGAACGCTACGCGGCCGCTCGTGACCAATCTGGCGCATATTCTTTGGATATCGCGAAGAAGCTTGTGGCCTTAGAGGCAGAAAATGCCGCTCTCAAGAAAGCCTTAGCCGAGAAAGAATTAGAATATACGGTGCTTAGGGAATTCATTGAGAAAAATGATCTTGAAAAGTGAAGGCGAGTCCTTTGCCATAGCCGCTTTCACATCTCAGGATCTCTCATGCCCATAAGGGTCTCGAAGACAAAGGAACGGTTCTAGAAAGGCGCTCTCAGGAACTATTTCTCTGTGCCGTCTGTGTTCTCCGCGCGAACTCTGCTTCTCTTTTTGCGAAAAACACCTGCAAATCGAAAGACTGGCGTTCCCGAAAACCATGCCGAACTAAAGTTCGGCGTTCCCAGGCGTTCCCAGTGTGCTCCCAAGCATCTTTTCACTGTGCCCTCTGTGTTCTCTGTGCGAACTCTGTTTCTCTTTTAACGAAAAACACCTGCCAATTGAAAGTTTGGCGTTCCCAGAATACATGCCGAACTGAAATTCCGCGATCCCAGGAGGGCGTTCCGCACGGAATGGTAATTGACGCAAACTCCCTGTGAATCCCCTTCAGCGAATCTCTATAACCCCGCAGAATACGCGCTTAGGGGATTGACTTTTCAATTTCCATTGGCGTATAATGCGGCTATTGGGTTTTCAAGAAACAGCGCTGTTTCCTCTGTCCCCACTATCATCTGGTTCAATTAACTCCAAGAATTCGCGTTTTCTTGGCCATGTCTAACGTTCGCGAATTTTCCTCTCCAATCTCGTACACCTTAATTTTAGGAGGCTGAACGATGCTCAGAGCATTCCGTTCGGATGCTGTTAGAAAGTTTTTTTTAGTATGGCTAGTCGGAGTTTTGGTCTTTGTACCGTTTATCACGGGCTTTGCGCTTCAAAATGAACAACCGGCCGTTTTCGTGGACTCAACTCCTTTCATTCCCGGTGAGCCGCTAGACAAGAATGAAATGCGGATCACTTTCATGGGGACTTCGGTGATTCCGCGGAAAGGGCAGGCCAGTAACAGTGTCTTCGTGGAGACAGGTAACGGGGACAGCTTCATCTTTGATATCGGATCGGGCGTTTCGACCAACTACGTGGCGATGGGGATTCCTTATTCCCGTATGGATAAGGTGTTTTTAACCCACTTGCACGCTGACCATATGAGCGACCTGACGACCCTGTATTGCTTCGGACCTTCGTTGGATCGCAAGACCCCCCTTAGGCTTTTCGGACCCAGCGGCGATACTCCGGAGTATGGGACTATGGCCTTCGCCGAAGCTTTGAAACTGCTGACCAGGTGGCACGTGGAGAGCTTCAGCTTCACCCCGACGGGTCTCAAGAGCGGGGTCAGCGGTTATGATATCGATGTAAAGGAGCTGCCCTATATGGAGGTCGGTGGCGTCGCCTACGAGGAGAACGGGGTCAAGATCACACATTTTCCAGCGGTGCACGACCGGAACGGTTCCATTAGCTACAAACTCGAATGGAACGGCCTGTCTATGATCTTCTCTGGTGACACGAAACCGAACTACTACATGGTCGACCAGGGAAAAGGGGTGGATGTGCTGATTCACGAGATGGTCGTTCCGCCGGAGGTGTGGGCGGCGAAAAACACTGGGATGAAGCCCGGCGACGTGGGGTGGCCGCAGGCGATCGCATACACCACCGCAGTCGAGGACTCCTCACACACGACCCAGAAGGCGCTCGGGTATATTTTGAGCCAAGCGAATCCCCGCCTTGGGGTGGCCACGCACTTCCAGGTGAACGAAGACACGGTGGATAACGCGCTGGAAGATGTCCGCACCTGGTATCAAGGGCCCTTCGCCATCGCCACGGACCTTCTGGTGATCAATGTCTCCAAAGACCGCATACGCCTGCGCTACGCTCAGGTCTCGGATTACAGCTGGTATCCGTCGCCAAAACTGTATCCTCCCGCCCAATTGGCTCCTCCAAAGTATCCGTCGCCGCTCGCCCAGCTCAACGAGGAGTTGTTGTCGCACGTCATTCCCGCGAGCGTCTACGCAGGAGAGACCAAATAATCGCGCATTCAAGTTGAAAAACCCGTTCCTCCTGCCGCCTTTAGGGTATAGTAGGGTAGTTGAGCGTTCGGCTACCGGAATCGAAGCGCCCCGCAACAACACGAAAATGGGGCGCTCCCGTGTTTCGTAGCATCATCGTTTTCGAACAAAAAAGGAGGTACGGGTATGAGATTCCTCAACAAGGTATCGTTGGCGTTATATGCGCTTTTGGCAATTCTGTTTTTACTTTCCTGCAGCGCTTCGACGCCGCCAACACCTACGCCGATACCGGATTTGACTGATCCGGAGGTCTTTAACGCGATTATGACGGTCGTCGGAGTCTCAGACCCCTCCCAATACACCCGGGAAGACCATCCGTTCTCCCTTCTTCCGGGTTCGGAGGTTTGGGAGTTTTCCCTCGTCGCACGTCAAAACGTCCTCTACACCGTTCGTTTCCGAGGCGTCCGGGTCAACCCCGTCGGTAGGAAGTACGTCCTCAACCTGAGAGGTCTAGAGAGCGGGAAGTACGCTGTCGAAATAACAGCTTCGAGCGCGTCGGCCGCCCTGAAATTGGGTGGGGCGTATACGTCGGCTTCTTCCCGCGATTCTACGGTTTTCTTTTGGATAAAGGTCACCGAGGCGAATCCGGAACGGGTCTTCTATATCTCTCCCACCGGTAACGACGCCGGAACAGGCGGCCAGCAGTCGCCTTGGCGAACGCCGCACCTGTCCGTTGCGAAACTCGTACCAGGGGATACGTTGATTTTTCTTGATGGAGAGTACGTCTTGTCGGAGTTCGACGAGATCATAATTCCTCCCTCTGGAACGGAAGACGCTTGGATCACTTTAACGGGCGCGCCCGGCTTCAAACCGTCCATCAAGGGTGAGAACAACCTGTATTCCGCGATCATCCTCTCCGATGTATCGTATATCAAGATATCAAACCTCGAGTTCACTTCCGTTACCGGTGAGTACTTCCGAGATGCCATTAACGGGGTGGACGGCCCGATTAACCATATCGTCCTCGAAGACTTGGATATTCACCATATCGACGAGTTCGGGATCAATTTTCGTGACGTCGAGCATCTCCAGGTTCTGGACTGCCGCATCTTTTATTGCGGGTTTGGGGCAATCGGGGGCCCACCAGCGGAGAACGACGGCTGGCGACATATCTTGATTCGCGACTGTGACCTCTCCTACAGCGGGCATTATTATCAAGGCGTTGAAGACAACCCGCTCAATCCTTATGATCGACCCGACGGCCTCGGCCTCGAGGCTTCCGACGGGCCCATAGAGATCGTCCGTGTCACCGTCCGGCATAACCGCGGGGACGGTCTGGACTCCAAAGCGGCGAACACCTTCATCCATCATTGCCTCGTGTCGAACAACTACGCCGATGGGATTAAACTGTGGGGCGCCGGGTCGAAGGTAGAAAACACCCTCATCTGTGGGACCGGCGACGGCGCGCTCGAGTCGGGGTGGTGTCCGTTTGTGATCAGCTATTGGGGTGCCCCAAACGCGACATTCAAGCTGACGAACGTCACGATCGCGGATACCCCGGACCGGCCAAGCTATAGCGCCCACATTCAATACGATTCGACGGTACCCATCCGGGTGACCCTTAAAAACTGCATTTTCGCGAACGCCTACGGGACCGTTTACGCGAACGTGAACGTGGACCTCATTGTCGATCACTGTCACTTTTATCGTCCAAACGACGCCGTTCAACTCGAGGCGCACGGTAGAACCTACACCGCCGATCAGATCGCCGCCGGGCAAGCGGGCGTCGGGAACTCCGTGGGCAATCCCTTATTCCTGAATCCGGTTTGGGCTTCTGATGCGTTTGACTACCAACTCGAAGGAACGAGTCCGGCCGTGGATACGGGAACCTCTACCGGAGCTCCGTTTGACGATCTCGACGGAACAGCCCGCCCTTTGGGCGCCGGAGTTGACAAAGGCTGCTACGAGCGCGCCGGGTCGACGCCAATCGGAGAAGGGATCGTCGTCGATCATCTGGCCACGAATATATCTTCGATCCCGAGAAATTGGATCGAGGCGGTAAAAACCAATTCCATCCTTCACTACGCGAGGAGGTCCCACGGCTCTCAGCTCAACGTGGGCGCAGAGTGGCTCCAAAGCCAGAACGCGCTCTACGCATACAGCGAGAACTGGTGCGCCTTGCCCGAGCCCTCGAACGCATTACGCGTCTGGAACGGGCAGACCCCCGAGATCGGCGACTACATTTTTCCTTGGGACTACTGGGAGGCCCCTGAGGGGCTCGCGGTAACCCGCGCCATCCTCACCGCGAATCCGTCGATCAAATACTCGATGTGGTCGTGGTGCACGGAGTTGGACGAGTGGTCGGCGGAACAGGTGGACGCCTATCTCGCGGCCATTTCCGCGCTCGAGGCGGAGTTCCCGCAGGTCAGGTTCATCTATATGACAGGCAACGCGCAGGCCACTGGCGCGGAAGGCTGGAATCGCCACCTCAGAAACGAGCAGATTCGCGCTTACTGCCGGGCCAACAACAAAGTCCTATACGATTTTGCAGACCTCGACTGCTGGTATCAGGGCGTACAAGCGACGACCTCCTACGCCGGACACACCTATCCGATTCAACACAACGCCTACGCGAGTCCCGAGTATGAGGGGACGCACGTCAACCGACAGAGCTGCTCGGTCAAAGCGAGCGCCCTATGGTGGCTGATGGCGCGCTTGGAGGGATGGGGCGGTATTTGAGAGGGGCATTGCGATACGAAACGCCGTTAGACCCCGGACCTCTGAAAAAGAACCGCTTGAGTCTTATGCGTACGAAACCAACTTTGGCGAGATAGATAGATTACTCCCGTGCGAGTGGAACAGCGTGGGTATGCTATCGAGGTACAGGAAAAAAAGAGGAGGAAGTCCGCCTTTTGCTCTTTTTATACCGCGATAGGCTTGGGGAGTTATCGCGGGGTAACCAGCGGGTTGACTTCGGAAGCCCGCGAAGTCTTGCGACCCGTCTTTTTGTATTCTTTATGCCACGATGACTGCGGGGTATCGCGCCGTCGCGAAAAGAAAGGGCGCTTACGCCGCGATGCCCGTGTGGGGTTATCGCGGGGTAACCAGGGGGCTTACTGCAATACTATAGAACCCGCATAAAAAGGGGGAAAAGGAAAGAAAAGCGAAGAAAGAAATGCAAAGAAAACGAGGGGGTACCACTGAAAAACCGTGCGCTTCCGCAAATATCGTCCCCATCGGCAGTCGAATAATCCATTATAATCCAGTATGATATTATAGCTATTGGAAAATGATAGTCCATTAGGATAAAATACCGTTGGAGTTCTCTCGATATTTCTATGCTGAGGTGAGGGAACGTACAAATTGGAAAGAAATAGAAGGACAGCTATAATTGATCCCCTTTTAAAGTGGATTCCGTGATTCCCTGAAAGAGAAAATAAATGGGTTCTTTTGGCAAATGCGATACCCTGAGACGCGCTGGAAACGCGGTACGCGAAGACTTTTGGTCCCGTGATGAGGGGGAGGCCGGGGATCAACGCTCGGATAGCCTTGAGGGCATTAATCATCCAGACACAACTCAAGACGACAGACGAAGTGACGGTAGAGCTTATCGAAGAAAACCCGTATCTTCAATACTTCCTGGGATTGGCTTCGTACACGTTGGAGCCCATCAGAGAAAGCAGCTCGCTGTCTCGGATACGCCAACGATTAAGCAAAGAAGACTGGCAAGCGATCAATGAGCTGGTGGTGGACAGATTCAAAAAGGTAGAAAAGACCCGCAAGAAGAGAAAGAAAGGCGTGCTACGGGCAGAAAGCGAAGAGCCGCGCTCAGGGGAACAGCCACGAGGGCAATTGCTCATAGATGCGACGTGCGGGCCAAGCGATATCGCCTATCCGACGGACTTAGAGCTAAAAGAAGAGAGCCGCAAGAAAGTGGAGAAAGACGAGCCACGGGCAGAAATCGAAGAACCGCGTTCAGAGGAACAGCCACGAGGGCAATTGATCTTAGATGCGGCGTGCGTACCGAGCGATATCGCCTATCCGACGGATTTGGACCTATTGAATCAGGCGAGAGAAAAGGCGGAAAAGATCTTGGATGAGCCGTATGCGCCAGGCAAACGCGCGCAGGGAGAAAAGAAGCCAAGGACCTACCGTCAAAAGGCGAGGAGAGACTATTTGCGCAGGGGCCTCCAACACATAGAAAACCGGATAACACAAAGCGGGGGATGGCCTCTATCGTTTTTTCAAAAGATTTCGGGGCGAAAGTGGCGATCAGTCTGACGGAAGGATACGTGCGAATAGCCCGATTGAGTTGGGAAAACTTCAATGAGAGCACGCTTCTGAAAGAGAGTGTAGAAAGGTATCGGGAGCAAAACGGGTATTATCCGGAAACGGTGTTAGTGGACAAGCTCTATCGCCCACGAGAAAACATCCGGTACTGTCAAGAACGGGGGATACGCATCAGCGGGCCGAGGTTAGGGCGCCCGCGATTTCTCATATTTTGCGGGGATATTTTTTATTTTTTTCGTTTGTTGGGGAAGAGAGAAAAATCGCTCATTTTGGTCCGTTTTTCCTGTTGAACCCATTTTTATTTTTGATTCGGTTTTTTGGTACCGCAAGTTTGGTCATTAGACACCATAATAGAGCAGTCGAGTGTTCGGCTTCGGAATCGAAGCGCCCCGCAGCGACACTAAAACGGGGCGCTCTTGTGCTTCGCAGCATCATCGTTATCGAACAAAAAAAGGAGGTACGGGTATGAGATTCTTCAACAAGGTATCATTGGCGTTATATGCGCTTTTGGCTATTCTGTTTTTACTTTCCTGCGGCGCTTCGACGCCGCCGACACCTACGCCGATACCGGATTTGACGGATCCGGAGGTCTTTAACGCGATTATGACAGCTGCCGGGGTGTCAGACCCCTCGCAGTACACCCAGGAAGACAATCCGCTCTCCCTTCTTCCGGGTACGGAGATTTGGGAGTTTTCTCTTGCCGCGCTTCCAAACGTCCTTTTCACCGTTCGTTTCCGAGGCGCTCGGGTCAACCCCGTCGGTAGGACGTACACCCTCAACCTGAGCGGTCTAGGGAGCGGTGATTACCCGATCGAAATAACGGCTTCGAGTGCGTCTTCCGCCCGGCAATCGGGTGGGGCGTATACGGCGGCCTCTTCCCGAGATTCTACGGTTTACTTTTGGTTAAGGGTCACCGAGGCGAATCCGGGAGAAGTACCAGATTTGACGGATCCGGAGGTCTTTAACGCGATTATGACGGTTGCCGGAGTGTCAAACCCCTCGCAGTACACCCGAGAAGACCATCCGCTCTCCCTTCTTCCGGGTACGGGGACTTGGGAGTTTTCTCTTGCCGCGCTTCAAAACGTCCTTTTCACCGTTCGTTTCCGAGGCGCCCTGGTCAACCCTGTCGGTAGGACGTACACCCTCAACCTGAGTGGTCTAGAGAGCGGGAAGTACGCTGTCGAAATAACGGCTTCTAGCGCGTCGGTCGCCCCGAAATCGGGTGGGGCGTATACGTCGCCTTCTTCCCGAGATTCTACAGTTTTCTTTTGGATAAGGGTTACCGTGGCGAATCCGGTAGAAGGGATCGTCGTCGATCACCGGACCACAAATTTGGCTTCGATTCCGAGAAATTGGATCGAGGTAGTAAAAACCAATTCCATCCTTCATTACGCGAGGAGGTCCCACGGCTCTCAGCTCAACGTGGGCGCAGAGTGGCTCCAAAGCCAGAACGCGCTCTACGCATACAGCGAGAACTGGTGCGCCTTGCCCGAGCCCTCGAACGCATTACGCGTCTGGAACGGGCAGACCCCCGAGATCGGCGACTACATTTTTCCTTGGGACTACTGGGAGGCCCCTGAGGGGCTCGCGGTAACCCGCGCCATCCTCACCGCGAATCCGTCGATCAAATACTCGATGTGGTCGTGGTGCACGGAGTTGGACGAGTGGTCGGCGGAACAGGTGGACGCCTATCTCGCGGCCATTTCCGCGCTCGAGGCGGAGTTCCCGCAGGTCAGGTTCATCTATATGACAGGCAACGCGCAGGCCACTGGCGCGGAAGGCTGGAATCGCCACCTCAGAAACGAGCAGATTCGCGCTTACTGCCGGGCCAACAACAAAGTCCTATACGATTTTGCAGACCTCGACTGCTGGTATCAGGGCGTACAAGCGACGACCTCCTACGCCGGACACACCTATCCGATTCAACACAACGCCTACGCGAGTCCCGAGTATGAGGGGACGCACGTCAACCGACAGAGCTGCTCGGTCAAAGCGAGCGCCCTATGGTGGCTGATGGCGCGCTTGGAGGGATGGGGCGGTATTTGAGAGGGGCATTGCGATACGAAACGCCGTTAGACCCCGGACCTCTGAAAAAGAACCGCTTGAGTCTTATGCGTACGAAACCAACTTTGGCGAGATAGATAGATTACTCCCGTGCGAGTGGAACAGCGTGGGTATGCTATCGAGGTACAGGAAAAAAAGAGGAGGAAGTCCGCCTTTTGCTCTTTTTATACCGCGATAGGCTTGGGGAGTTATCGCGGGGTAACCAGCGGGCTAACTTCGGAAGCCCGCGAAGTCCCGCGACTCGCTTTTTTGTATTCTTTACGCCGCGATGACTTCGGGGTATCGCGCCGTCGCGAAAAGAAGAAGCGCTTACGCCGCGATGCCACCACATAAACCTTATCGCGTTATCGCGAAAAGGAGAAGCGCTTACGCCGCGATGCCCGTGTGGGGTTATCGCGGGGTAACCAACGGGTTGACTTCGGAAGCCCACGAAGTCTCGCGATCCGCCTTTTTGTATTCTTTACGCCGCGATGACTTCGGGGTATCGCGCCGTCGCGAAAAGAAGAAGCGCTTACGCCGCGATGCCACCACATAAACCTTATCGCGTTATCGCGAAAAGGAGAAGCGCTTACGCCGCGATGCCCGTGTGGGGTTATCGCGGGGTAACCAACGGGTTGACTTCGGAAGCCCACGAAGTCTCGCGATCCGCCTTTTTGTATTCTTTACGCCGCGATGACTTCGGGGTATCGCGCCCTCGCGAAAAGAAGAAGCGCTTATGCCGCGATGCCACCTCTTAACTTGACCCACACGTGGGACATACGATTGAAGGGAGTTTGCATATGGCAAAAAAGAAACTAAACCGATTCTGGGCGCTTATCCTGATTCTGAACCCCATCGCCTCTCTCGCGCTGGGTTTGTGGGTCTTCTCTTTGCCCGGAACCCTCGGGTTGGTACGATGGGATAGCTTCTATCGTCTCTTGGTCGGGTTGGTCCTTTCGCTTGGCCTTTGGGCTCCCGTCTTGTGGGTCGTGGGCCGCCTGTTTCTGAGGAAGCGGAAGTGGCTCGCAAAGATATGGGGAGTCGGTGTCGCCGCTCTGAGCGCCGCCATATTGGCTTTCACATTGGGCGCCTGGGGATACCTCATTGCCCAACCGATGCTGAAAAGCGGAGACAAACCTCCCGTGCTGTTGGTCTCTTCCCATAGCGGGGCCGCGATGCCCGATTTAACTCTGGCCGTGTGGACCAAAACTCCGCAACAGCTGACCGCCTCTCTGGGCTCGGAAACAGAACCGACGCGTAGCATTCTGTCGGACTCCGGGCGGGTTCATCGCCTGTTATTTCCAAAGCTGCAACCGGAGCGGGTCTACACCTACCAGCTTGAGGGCGGAGAGTCCGTCTCTTTCCGGGCGCTGCCGGATATCGCCCTCGAGGGATCAAAACCGATGAAAGTGGTCTTTTCGTCGGACGTGCACTACGGAAGCTCCAAAAGTAGTGCGGAAAAGACCACGCGAATGATGGATCAATGGCTGAGCCGCAAGGACGAGATCGACCTCTTCTGCCTGCTCGGGGATATCACGGAGTTGGGGTTTATGGATTCGGATTGGCAGGACGCGTTGGACTCGTTATCGCCAGTTTTTTCACAGATCCCGATGATCCCGGTCATAGGCAACCACGATTTACTGTTTCAAGGGTATCGGCACTATCTGGATTACCTGCACCCGGAAGGCCGGACCAGTTTCGAAGACCTCTACCGGCGCGTGGATATCGGACCCGTTCACTTCTTACTGTTGAACGCCGTTTGGGGCACGGAAGACGTCTCTCGTGAGCAGCTCGCCTGGTTGGAAGCGCAATTAGCCTCGATTCCAAAAGACCATTGGAAGGTCGTTCTTTCCCACGCCTACTACTACGCTTCGGGGTCTACGTTCGCAGGCGAACCCTGGTATGACAATCGGGAGATGATCCGCATTTTTGGGCCGATTTTTGAAAAGCGCGGGGTGGACCTCGTCGTTAGCGGGCACAATCACCTGCTGGAAGTCCTGGAACACGCCGGCGTGACCTATGCGGTTGTCGGCGTAATGGGAGCCCCTTTGGATACCATCACATATCGCTCCCCCGCCTCCGTGTGGTGTCGGGATGTTCACGGGTGGATGGAGGTCACCTGGACCGCGCGGGAGGCGACCCTCCAGTTTTTCCAATGGGACGGCGTACCGCTGTTCTCACAAACCTTGACCAAGTGATGACATATGCCTTACGGGCTCGCGGGAAGCCCTTCGCGGTGTTCGCCAGTCTGTGCAGGTGAAAAGAGCGTCCGCTTTCTGAGAAGTGCTGCGTGGGTATACCATCGGGGTACACCAAAATGGGAACGCCGAACTTTAGTTCGGCATGTTCAAAAAAGAAGATGGTGGTTTCGCACAGAGTACACAGAGTACACAGAGAAAACATAAACTTGGCGTTGACGCTTGTAAACACCTCTCTTCTTTGTGCCCTCCGTGGTCTCCGTGTGAACCCTGTTTTTTTAAGACATGCCAACTTAAAAGTTGGCGTTCCCAGGGCGTTCACGAAGTGTTCTCAAGCGTATCGAGCCGTCGCGAAAAGAAAAAACGCTTACGCCGCGATGACTACACGGAATAAAAATCGTACGGTCGATTCTGACCTTGTTTCTCGATAACGCCTCGCAACTCGACCCACACTGTTCATTCTGATTCTAAGCGGATGTGATACAATATCCGCAACCACCACAGAAAGGGGAGATAGGGAGAGATGGATGCCTTGACCGATCTGGGAGTCAAAAAGATGAGCTGGGCATGGCAATATATGCCCATTCTGAACGAATTACACCAGAAATACAAGGATGAGAAGCCCTTCGCCGGGTGTAAGATGGTCGTCTGCTGCCATCTGGAAGCGAAAACCGCGAACTTGGCGCGACTTTTCCGTGACACCGGCGCACAGGTGTGGACGACTGGGTCCAATCCGCTGTCCACGCAAGACGAGATCGTCGCGGCTCTGGCCAATCACGAAAAGATGGTGGTCCACGCCAAACACACCGAGGACAACGAAGCCTTCCGCAAAAACCTTTATAAGGCGCTGGAGCTCAAGCCGAACTTGATCTTGGATGATGGGGGCGATCTCAGCGCCATCGTGCATACCGAGCGAAAAGACTATCTGGAAGGGTTGAAGGGCATCTCGGAAGAAACGACCACCGGCGTCGTCCGGTTACGCGCCCTCGAAAGAGACGGTCTCTTGAAAGTACCCGTGATCGCGGCGAACAACGCGCAGATGAAATACCTCTTCGATAACCGATACGGTACCGGGCAATCCGTGTGGGACGGCATTATGAGAACGACTAACCTGACGATCTGCGGAAAGGTGGTCGTCGTCGCCGGCTACGGGTGGTGCGGGAAGGGCGTCGCGGGAAAGGCGCGCGGTTTGGGCGCGCGTGTCATCGTAACCGAGATCGATCCGATCAAAGCTCTCGAGGCGCTGATGGACGGTTTCGACGTGATGCCGATGGACGAAGCTGCCCCGCTCGGTGACATTTTCGTCACCGTCACCGGAAATATCGACGTGGTATCGAAACGGCATTTCGACCTTCTGAAAGACGGCGCGGTTTTGACGAACGCCGGCCATTTCGACGTCGAGATCGCGGTTGCCGCTCTCGAAGCCTACGCTCAAAACACCTGGGAGGCCAAACCGAATATAAAAGGGTATCGACTTCCGAACGGCAAATCGGTCTTCGTGATCGGAAGCGGTCGATTGGTCAACATCGCCGCAGCGGATGGGCATCCGATAGAGATAATGGACGGTTCCTTCGGCGTACAGTATTTATCGATGCTCTACCTCTGGAAGAACCGCGACAAGCTGGAGCCCAAACTGTTCGACACTCCCGCCGAGATCGATCGGGAACTGGCTGCCCTGAAGCTGAAAAGCCTGCGCAAATCCATCGATACGTTGACAGAAGAACAAACGCGCTATATGAACAGTTGGTGATCTCTTTGAGCATCAACCGGTTACTGGTGATCGCGGACGATACCGAACGCGTGGAATCTTTCGTAAAACGCGTTATAGAACTTGGGATAGAGGTCCTCGGATATGGAGAGGGCTATCGGAGCCTACTGGAAAAGGGGTATCCGATCCAGCCGCTCTTTCGTCCCGAAGAGGAGTCACGGGTGACGGAAGGTTCGGACAAAACGTTGGACTGCGCTTCGGACCCGTATTTTTACATTCTGTTCCGTTTGAAGACCGAATCACAAGAATCAACGCCACTGTTCGATATGCTTCTGGCGGACTTTCCGAAACTCGGGCGCGTGAGTTCGGCGTTATCCTTTCCCACCGTCGAGGAGGAAGAGACGGCCCCCTCTCGAGTCGCGCTCCTCAGAAACGTCGCCAAAGACTTCCGCAGTATCGCCACCCTCGTCGATGAGACCGATTTCGACTGGGTACTCTCTTCTTTGGCCGAATGCGGCGACATCCCCTTACAGGGGAGAAGACAGTTATCCCTAAAGGTCTTCTCGGAGATTCTGAAGTTCGACACGCAGACCTATAATGGCTTCTCGTTGTTGTTCGCCGACGAGAGCCGTAAGCACCTCTCTTTGGAAAAGGCGCTGTTGTTACAGTACGGCTCGAACCCCCATCAGGAAGCCTATGTGGCGACCCTTTCCGGAGAAGACCATCTCTTGGGGCATCTGCACGCCGTGAAGAAGGGGAATATGACCACGCGGCGGATCATCGACCTCTATAACGGTATCCGTTTTGTCAGAGAATTGCGAGAGCCCTCCGGCGTCTACATTCGGCACGGCAACCCTCTTTGGGTCTCGGTGACGCCTGGAGAAGCCGAGTACGCTGGGTTGATTCGGGTTATAAAAAACGAAACCATTATGGGCGGGGTGATCGTGATCAATCACACGCTAAACCGCCAAATCCTCGAGCACGTCCGCAGGCTGCCCGTCGAACTTGTCGCGTACAACAGAGAGCTCGAAGCGGAAGCCACTTCCCTTCAAACCTCCTCCATCGCTTCCGTTTACGCCTTCGATCTGTGGAAGCTCTCCGAATGGGAGTACAAGTACCTTGACGGTTGCTTTATCGTTCAAGAGCGGGATACCGAGGTTCGACAGGATCGTTTTCGGAAACTGAAAGAGGAGCTTTTCGATCCTGTCGTGGAAAGAGAGCTAATCCTGGCTTTTCAAGTGTCGAAGCTCACGCGATCGGATTCGGTCGTCCTGTGGGCAGGTACGCAAACTGCCGGGATCGGCGCAGGGCAGATGCTTCGGCGCGATGCCTTCGATATTGCCTTGTCGCAAGCGAAGCGGCGTGGCCTGGCCATAAAGGAAACCGTTTTTGCGACGGACGGCGCTATATTGGATACGGAGCTGTTCACGCGCGTCCTCAACTCGGGGGTGCGTGGGATGGTCCTTCCCTCCGTGACGAAAACCAACCAACAGATCGCCGCGCTGATGGCCGAAAGCCGCGTGCCGATACTGTTGTCCAATCACCGCCATTTTACGTAAAACAGAGGTCTATAGAGGAAGACCTTGCCGGTCGGGCGGCGTGATAAAATGCCCGGCACCTAAGAAAAGGCGAGTGGGTTGTCATCCGCACTCGAGTTCGTGGGGACCTTCACAGGTGCCCTTTGTCTATGAGGAGAGATAGAGATGAGCCTTTTATCGGATCTTTTGGAAGAATTGCGGCTACTCCGGGAGCAGTCAGAACAAGCCATAGAAGCCGCTGAGAACACCCAGATGCTCGAAGAGTTGCGGGTTCGTTTCTTTGGAAAGAAGGGGACGATCAGCCAAGGCATCCTGAAAAAGTTAGGCGCGCTGCCTCCCGAAGAGCGCCCCCTTTTGGGAGAGAAAGCCAATGAGGTGAAGGTCCTCCTTCAGGAAGCGATGGATCGGAAAAACCGCCATTTCCTGGACGCGGAAGAACGCGTCTTTGAGGAGTCGATTCGGATCGATCCCACTATGCCGGGCGCCAGGAGGATGGTCGGTTTCGAGCATTTGATCACGAAGACGCAGCAGGAAATCGAAGACATCTTTCTGTCCTTGGGGTACGAGATCGCCGAAGGCCCGGAGATCGAAAACGTCCATTACAACTTCGAGGCGTTGAACACCCCGGACTGGCACCCTGCGCGAGACGATCAGGACACCTTCTACATCGTGCCCGATCAATGGTTGCTGCGCACCCAGACTTCACCGGTCCAGGTGCGTACGATGGAGAAGAAGACGCCGCCCATCGCGCTCATCTCCCCTGGAAAGGTCTACCGCAGCGACTACGACGCCACGCATCTCCCGATGTTCCATCAGTGCGAAGGGTTGCTGGTCGACGTCGATGTCTCGGTGAGCCATTTGAAAGGCACACTCGAATACTTCATCGAAAAGATCTTCGGCGAAAAGAAGAAGATCAGACTCAGACCCAGCTTTTTCCCTTTCACGGAACCGAGCTTCGAAGTCGACGTTCTCTGGGAGAACAGGTATGGGGAAACGCGCTGGCTAGAAGTCTTAGGGTGCGGCATGGTAGACCCGAACGTCTTTCGTTCCGTCGGTTACGACAGCGAAAAATGGACCGGATTCGCGTTTGGGATGGGGATCGAAAGGATCGCGATGCTGAAATACCGGCTCACGGATATACGAGATTTCATCCGAGGTTACGCGCATTTCATCCGGCAGGACCTATAAATTCTCCCTGATATGGCGCAAACACGACACGAGAACAGAGAAACGGACTCTCTAAAAAGGAGCGATAGCGATGCGCATCTCGAAAAAATGGCTGAATGAATACATCCCCGTGAATGACCTGTCCGATGGCGAGATCGACGGTCTCCTCAGCTTGAGCGGTACCGAGATAGAGGAGACCCTGTACCCGTGGGAGGGGTTGAAGGGGGTGATTCTGGGCACGGTGATCGAAACCCGCCCGCATCCTTCGCATAGTCGTCTGATCGTTTGTATAATCCAGTTACCGGGCGAGACCAAGCGATTGGTCACCGCCGATAAAACCGTAAAAACGGGGGACCGCGTGCTCGTCGCGTTACCGGGAACAGTTCTCTACAATGGAAAACGGATAGAGGCGCACGACTTTGGCGGCGTCCTCTCGGAGGGGATGCTCTGCTCATTGGAGGAGCTCGGGTTAGAGAACAAATCCGACTACGTCTATCGCCTTACCGACGAATGGCCTGAAGGGTTCTTGGAGGATACGGTTTTTGAGGCGTCCATTACCTCGAACCGGCCCGATGAGTTGGGGATGCTGGGGATCGCGCGAGAACTGTACGCGGTCACGAAAGGCCGGCGCCCCTTGACGATGCCGCCCGCGGACTACGATATCCTCCCGGACGAGGGCGACAGCCGCTTTCGCATCACGATCGCGGAGCCCGAAGACTGTTACCGCTATTGCGGACTGATCGTACGCGATATCCGGCCCATCGACTCGCCGCTTTGGTTGAAGCGGGCGCTGGTCGCCAGCGGACTTCGATCGATCAGTTTCGTCGTGGACGTGACCAACTACGTGATGTTAGAAACCGGTCACCCCGTCCACGCCTTCGACCTCACGAGACTGGAAAACTTCCGCATCCACGTCCGAAAGGCCAAGGTAGGCGAGCGGTTCGTACTATTGGATGGCCAATCGATCACGGCCGAAGGCTTCGAGTGCTTGATCACCGACGGCGACAACCCGCTCGCCTTAGGAGGCATTATGGGTGGCGAGGGTTCCGGCATCGAGGAAACGACGAAGGATGTCCTGCTGGAGGTCGCTACCTTCAACCCGGTTTTGATTCGCAAAACCCGAAAATGGCACAATCTGAACACCGATGCCTCCTACCGGTTCGAGCGAGGGGTGGATCCCAATAACAACCCATTCGTGCTCGGTCGGCTCGCGCATTTGATACAGAAATACGCCGGAGGGCGCGTCACCACAGAAGTGATCGATGCCTATCCGCACCGGATCGAGAATAAAACCGTCCTTCTGCGGCGGTCCCGTGTAGAAAGCATCCTCGGCGCCTCCTACCCTTCGAAGGCGATCATCGAAAGCCTGGAGAACCTTGGAATCGAGACGGAGGCCATCGAGGATACCGAGATTTTTCGCTGCTCCATCCCGACGGGGCGCCCGGATTTGGAACGAGAGATCGACCTGATTGAAGAGGTCGGAAGAATACAGGGATACGAACAGCTTCCGGGAACGTTGCCGATTGTTCGAGCCCCAGACCGGGGGCGCACACCCTACCAAGTATTTAGGGACGATATCCATCGTCTGGCCCTATCTTTAGGGTATAATGAAATCAAACCGTTATCTTTTACCGATCCGGCGGACTTCGAGCCCTTCGGTATCGATCAAAGCCATCCGTGGAAGAAAGAAGCGGTAGCGCTAGTGAAACCGTTGTCACGCGACCTGTCTTTGCTCCGCCCCACGTTGTCTTTCGGGCTGATCAAGACGCTCGCGTTCAACTTCAGTAGGCAATGCGGCGACCTCAAAGTCTATGAGATTGGAAAGGTCTTTCGGCGTTCGGAAAGTTTCGAGGAATCGGAGTTTTTTGGATTCGCCCATATGGGAGCGGAAAATCCCGAGGATTATACGGATAAACGGAGAGTGGGATTTTATGCGTTCAAGGGGGTAGTGGAAGAGCTTATCCATCACCTGAGCGCCTCCTCGGATGCGTTGACCTTCGCCGCGCCAGATGAAGGTGACCTCTATAACGGGTTTTTGTATCCGACACATTCCGCCGTGATTTCCTTCCGCGGTCAAAGAATTGGTATAATAGGCCTGGTAAAAAAACACGTCTTAAATCATTATGATATCAAAACTGACGTCTATCTGGGGGAGATCAACCTCAATCTCCTCTTTGGCTTCATAAAGGGAAGCAGCAGGGAGTGGAAGTCTGTGCAGAATCTGAACTATCCATCCAGCCGGAAGGACTTTTCCGTCCTTGTACCACGCGGGAAAGAGATGGGGCGCGTGATCAATGGACTTAAGCGGATCGAGTACGTGGAATCCGTGAAGATCATCGATATCTACAAGGGGAAGAACATCCCCGAGGGATTCGTCAGCGTCACCATTTCATTAGTCTTGCGTTCGACGGAGAGCACGATAACCGAGGCCCAAATGAACGGTGTGTTGGAGAAAGTCAGAGCCTTCCTGATTGAAGAGAAACTCGAGATCAGGGAGTTATAACCCCGCCGACGGGCATCCCTATGCGTGTCAGCAAAGTCTTTTCTTTTGACAGCGCCCATTTTTTACCCTCATACCACGGGAAATGCGAAACGCTCCACGGTCATACCTATCGCTTGGTCGTGACAGTCGCCGGCGTTCCCGATGCGGAAGGGATGGTCATCGACTTCATCCTGCTAAAGAAAATCGTGCAAGAGGAAGTTCTGTCGGTCCTGGACCACTCGCTCCTCAACGATATCCTCCCACAGCCGACGGCCGAGAACATCGCGAAATGGGTCTGGCAGCGGATCTCGGAAAAAGTACGCCGTGACCGGGCCGCTTTGTTTGAGGTGGAGGTCTGGGAAACCCCGACGAGTTACGTTCGGGTACGTTCGGAAGATATCTTAGAGTCCACTTCACGCGGCACCCCCGATTGAGCTCAAAACACGGGTAAAGACGAGATTTCGGAGGAAGAACTTTGGATACGCTAACCCTTCTTGTGATTTTTATAAAGAACCATCCATACCGGTGGAATGGAGATGATGATCGCAACCCGCGTCGGGGCGTGTTGTGATACGAACGCAACCAAACCCGACGCTTAGAAGCGTCGGGTTTTTTTATGAAAAAGGAGAGGGTATGGTGAAGATGCATCTGACGGAAAGGAAACTGATTCATAGGGTTTTGGCTAGCGAGAACGGCGAACGGGTTCTCATCGCGGGGTTTCTAAAACGGAAACGCATTTTAGGAAAGAAGCTGGTATTCGGGCTCATCCAGGATAGCACCGAGGAGATCCAAGCGGTTTTTTCTCTTTCAGATATCGGACAAGAAAACCTCGATACCATCGCCGGAATGCCTCTGCAAAGCGTCTGCGCCGTCGAAGGGACGTTACAAAAGAATACAGACCCTACCAAAAAGTCGGAACTGTTGGTGTCGGCTTTCAAAGCGCTATCGATAAGTGAACCACAGTTGCCGATCGATTTGGGTCCCGGGACGGAAACCGGAATGGATTTGCGTTTAAACTGGCGATTCCTTGACCTGCGGGACGAACGTCAGCGGACGATTATGCTTATGTGCTCCGACTTCGAGCGCTTTTCACGCGACTTCTTCTATCGGGAGGGCTTGCGGGAGATCCACTCTCCGAAGATCATGGGAACCGCTTCCGAGTCGGGTGCGGAGGTCTTTACGGTCAACTACTTCGATACAAAAGCCTATCTCGCCCAGTCTCCTCAGTTCTACAAGCAAATGGCGATCGCCGCAGGGTTCGACCGCGTTTTCGAAATTGCGCCCGCCTATCGCGCTGAGAAATCCTACACGAACCGGCACCTGACGGAGTTCGTCTCTCTAGACGTCGAGTTGGGGTACATCGAGGATGTCGAAGACGTGATGGCCTTCGAAGAGCGTTGGATCGTCGACGTGCTCGACCGATTGAAAGAAAAATGGGGCGCGACGGTAGAACGGTTGTTTGGAGTCGAGATCGAAATCCCTGCTCTCCCGTTTCCGCGCATCCGTATGGAAGAGGCGATCGAGAAGGTCAATCGGTCGGGGATGTCCGTCCCAAAAGGCGGAGACCTCCCTTCCGAAGGGGAACGGCGATTGGGACAGCTGATCGCCGAAGAACGCCATCATCCCTTCGTTTTCGTGACGCACTTCCCGTTTTCCGTCAGGCCTTTCTATCATCATAAAACCGACCCGGTTACCTCCTGCAGCTACGACCTCCTATGGAACGGAGTCGAGATCACTACGGGGGCTCAGCGGGAACACCAGTACGAAGTTTTGAAAGGTCAACTGGCGGAAAAAGGTATGAAAGAAGAGCCGTTAACCGATTATCTGAACTTCTTTCGCTTCGGATGTCCCCCGCACGGGGGTTTCGGTTTGGGAATCGCTCGTTTTTTGATGGCGCTGTTGGGACTAGAGAATATCCGGGAAGCCACGCTTCTAACCCGGGATCCGAAACGCCTCACCCCATAAACAGTCGCCCGATTTGAAATATGGCCAAAGAGACGACGTAGGCAAGGAAGAAGAGGTAAACGACAGAAAACAACATCCATTTGGTTCCGGCCTCTTTCCGGATCGCGGCTACGGTCGCCACGCACGGGATATAGATCAAACAGAAGACCAAGAAGCTGTAGGCGGTGAGCGAGGTGAAGTATAGCGGGAGGGCCGTCGCGAGGAGGGCCTCCCCCCCCAGCATCGTGCCCAGCGCCCCGACGATGATCTCTTTCGCGAAGAACCCGAAGACCAGCGCGACCGACGCTTGCCAAAATCCGAAACCAAGCGGCGCAAATATGGGCGCGATGAAGCTCCCGATCCGTCCGATCCAGGATTCCGGAGAGGCGTAGGGCACGCCCTCCGGGAAGGTCGAGAGCACCCAAATAATCGCCACGGCTGCAAAAATCACCGTCCCGGCTTTCTTCAAGAAGGAGCTCGTCTTTCGCCATGCTTCTCCCAGCGTCTCTTTCGCGGTTGGCATCCGATACGGAGGGAGTTCCATAATGAAGAGGGCCTCTTCTCCTTTAAACAACACTTTTTTGAAAACGCGGGCCATAATGATCGATAGCAGGATACCTAAGAGATAGATCGAAAAGATGACCGTGCCGGCGCCGTTTTTGAAAAACACTCCCGCGAAGACCACGTAAACGGGGAGGCGGGCGCTACAAGACATCAAAGGCGTCACGAGGATGGTGAGGACGCGGTCTTTGCGCGATTCGAGGGATCGGGTCGCCATTATCGCGGGGATGGTACATCCGAAGCCTAAGATCATCGGGATAAAGGACTTCCCGTGCAGGCCAAACAGGTGCATCAGCTTGTCCATAAGGAAGGCGGCGCGGGACATATACCCGATATCTCCCAAAAAGGAGATGAAGAGGAAGAGGCAGAAGATCTCGGGCATAAAGGAGATGACAGAGCCCACCCCGGAGATGAGGCCATCAACGATGAAGGAGCTCAAGAGCGACTCCCCCATCACGCCCGAAACCGTAGCGCCGAACCAACTGAAGGCGCTGTCGAGAAGAGAAGAAAAAAAACCGCCGACCGTGAAGGTGAATTGAAACATCAGCCACATAATAGCTAGAAAGATCGGAAACCCCCAAATGCGATGGGTCAACCAACTATCGATGACCGTTGTGATGCGCTCTCGTTCTTGTAGGGTCGTTCGGCGTTGTAGAAACTCCTTCGTCAGCCCGTGGATGAAACCGTACCGCGCCTCCGCCAATGCGATGTCCGGGTCCTGAGCCGTATCCCTTTCGAAAGAAAACAGCCTGTCGTCGATCTCTCTCAAAGAATCGGGAGATAGCGATTTTCGGAAGTCCATCGCCCCCTCGATAATTTTGATCGCGCGCCAACGGGCGTGTTCATCGTCAGGGTCGGGGTCGTGCTTTTGTAGCTGGGAGATCAGTTCCTCGATCTTCTCGTCGTACCGGATCACCTTTGGAACGACAGGATTCGCGGCCGATTGCTGGATCAGCGCTTTCAATTGAGAAATGCTCTCCGGCGATTTGCCATAGACGCTGATCACCGGGATGCCCAAGAACGAGGAGAGCGCGTCGGTCTTGATCGTCAACCCCATACGCTCGGCCTCATCTTTCATATTGAGAACCAATATCGCGTTCTTCTTCATCTCCAACACTTCGAGGGCAAAGTACATATTCCGCTCGAAGTTCGTCTGGTCGATAATGATCAACACCAGGTCCGGGTCATCCTTCATCAGATAGTCCCGCGCTACCCGCTCGTCGGCGGAATGGGTTGTGAGCGAATAGGTTCCTGGGAGATCGACGACGCGGTAAAGCCATTCGCCGTTGCGAAGTATCCCCTCTTTCTTTTCTACGGTCACTCCGGGCCAGTTGCCGACGTGTTGATGACTAAAAGTCAGCGCGTTGAAGATCGTCGTTTTCCCACTGTTCGGGTTGCCGCACAACGCGACCGTGCGTTCGTTGTTTCTACCGAATTTATCTCTATCTATCGAAACACCCTCGATGAGCGCCAAGTTAGACCGGCGGTTCAGGTGTTTTCTGCGCATACGTCTTTGCCTTTGCCCGGTTATGCCTTTCATGCAACCCTCCGAAGCCTTCGTTTCGCGATAAAAGATGATTCTACCGATATTATAACATACTACAGAATGAACCTATATCAATAATAAATAGACCAGACTACTTTCGCCAAGCGACGGCTTATCTTCTTTGTGTCGTATAAACCGACGGAATAACCAAGAGCCCTCTTCAAATACTGCCGGATGTGTGAGTAAAGTTATGAGGCGGCACAACTAAGAGGGTCATCGCGGGGTAACCAGCGGGTTGCCTTCGGAAGCCCACGAAGTCTCGCGATACGCCGTTCACCCCTTTTACGAAGGCTCGAGAGCGCCCTGAGAACGCCCTGGGGGCGCTTGGGAACGCCAAACTTTAGTTTGGCATGGCTCCATCTTTTCATTGGGAGTGTTTCCAAGCCAGCATCGCGGCGTAACCCCCCCTTCTTTTCGTGACGGGCGCGATACGCTTTTGTGCGAGGGCATCGCGGCGTAAGCGCCCCTTCTTTTCGCGACGGCGCGATACGCTTTTGTGCGAGGGCATAGCGGCGTAAGCGCCCCTTCTTTTTGCGACGGCGCGATACGCTTTTGTGCGAGGGCATAGCGGCGTAAGCGCCCCTTCTTTTTGCGACGGCGCGATACCCCTTTATGCAAAGGCATCGCGGCGTAAGCGCTTCTTCTTTTCGCGACGGCGCGATACCCTTTTCATTCGTTCCGATACTGACGTTATAATTCCGTAGACCCTTTTTTGTACCTGATCAGTTTCTCTACCTTCACATTGTCAATCATTTCTTCCATTTGATTGTTGCAATAGTCCGTTCTAATCGCCAGATAGACGGCCTGTCGCTCTCTTTCTATTCTTCGTATGTAGCTCTATATTTCTGTGTATTTCAGGCAATTTGCTTTCTCCTTCCAGGTATTCGAAGAAGTGAGAGATTCCTTATGATATACTATCTTATTATGAACTGTCTCACTTTTGGGGCATATCGATAATTCTTCGTACTACGTCGGCGGGTTGAACCGGGTCCAATACAAAAACAGGTTAGATAGAATGAGAGCTATGGTGCTATAACGATATAGCGCGGGTGCCGGGGTTTTAAAGCGGTCTGAAACCGAGTTTCGTTGTCTTTTTCTTTGCGTACCGGTTATTTCGTCCATTTTCACGGGCTTTTAGTTTACTTTTCTCTTTATCCGTTCGAAATGACGGACGATCTAAAGGTTGAAAGAAATGGAATTTTCGAAACGGAAAGTTGTGTTTGATTTCAATAAATTTAGAGTAAAATAGAGACCCGTGTATCGGGAACGACGATTTTATGGAAACAGATGAAACATAGCCCGGGGAGATAATCGAGAATGCGGGTAGCGGACATTATACAATACGAAGGGGAAAATAAGCCTTTTTTAGAAGAACTCTCGCGGCTGGTAGCTGAAAGAAACGCAAAATGCAGATATCTGAAATGAGCGTTTCGAGAAGCCCCGAAAAGCGATGATTTTCACGAGAAGAAACCGAAAGAACTGACCTCGCAGCAACACTGCTCAAGAAACGGCAAGGAGGGTGGAAGACCGTGAGAGAGCTGAAATGTAATAATTGCGGTGGAACGAGCATCCTGATGAAAGATAACGGGCGGTTTGTCTGCGAACACTGCGGCGTTACCTATACGAAAGATCAGATCGACAGGATGGGGTCGCAGATAGACGTAAAAGTCGCAGTGGAGACCGGGCGCCCCTTAGAGAAGCAGATTCAGAACGGGGAAACCTGGCTGAAACTGGGGGAAAACAAAAAAGCTCGC
>MWEM01000036.1 GCA_002071085.1 Thermotogota bacterium ADurb.Bin062
TTTGAACCACTGCGCCCGCTGATAGACGATGTGACGCTCTATCTGTAAAAAAAGGCATCTCGGCATCATAAGACCCCTGTCGAAGAAAGGAGAGTACGGTGGAAAGAGCAAATCGAAACCTGTATACACTAGGAACCGGAATATTCTTTTTGGGTTTAGCGGTGATTTTTTTCGTTAAAGAAATCCACTTTTGGCCTTGGATACTCGCCTTGATCGGACTGGCTTGGCTTCCCTGGTCTCTGGCCACCAAGAAAGGTTGGTACGGTTGGAACGGCTGCGTTTGGCTGGTGGGGTTGGCTTTGTTGTTTCACTTTAATGTATTCTGGCCTGGTATCTTGATTCTTATCGGGATCAGCATCGCCTTTGGCTCATTGACCGGAAAGACGACGGGGTGCCCGTATAAAAAGCACTGAGGTTTTGGAACTACGCTGAAGACAAGCCCCAAACCGTTAATCCCACTGCGCGATGACGTAGTCGGAATTGACGGGAAAAACTTGCACTTGTTGAATGCCCTTCAAATAAGAGTTCACGTTCTTTTGAGTGTATTGGTAGATTTCATCCAACGTGATTCGTTCGTCGCCGTCCGCGTCTGCGTCATAGGTTGAATCGAAGGCGCCCATAGGCGCCGATAACCCGGTGTGGCCGAGTCCATCGGCGAGAAAGAAAGAAAAGACTCCATTCTGCAGCACCGCGTCCTCCCAGCTGCTTTCCGTGTGCTTGGCCGCCGTTAGAACATATGTCCCCGCCCCCCTGGCTCCCACCGTTAACCCTTCGATGAAAGAACGGTTGTATCGATCCAGATCCGCAAAAATCTCTTCTCTCGATGCCGTCAAATTTGTGAAACCACCGGAGCGGCAGGAGTCCAACACCACGAGAACTGTGCCCTCAAGGCGGTTGATGAGTCCGCGCAACTCCGAGACCGTTATCTTTGAGCCGTTCGTCAATAGGAGGTAGGATTCCGAGGTGGCGAAATCGTATGAACCGTGACCGGCAAAGTAGAACAATAGGGTGTCGCCATCCGTAAAAAGCGGTTCCAATTCGTCGAAAAAAGCTACCACATCCTCCTCTACGACCCGGGTCAGCAGCTGCCGGTTTATATACTCGTAGGACAAATGCTCCAAGCAGGTTTGTAAATCTTGCGCATCGTTAACCGTCCATCGTAAGTCGGAGCCGACGTCGTAGTCCGAAACGCCGATTAACAGCGAGTAGTGCTTACCTCCAATCACATCGAAAAACCACACTCTGCCGGACCGGTACTGTCCAAAGGCATTTCGAACGATCACTTTCCAGTAATAGCGGGTGTTGGTCAACAACGGGCCGACCGTTACGCAAGTTTCTTTCAAATCGCGCGCGATCAGCTCCATCCTGCTCGCCGAAGTCCCCAAGTAGACGTCGAAGGTCACTTCCGACACCTCCGGGTATTCCCAACGCAGGCAAACCGTCGTGGCGCTGGTACGACTTTCCGCAGCCGGTATCGGATTCAACGGATCGTATATCCTATATAACACCGTGCACCCCGAAATGGACAACAGTATCCCAATTGCCGTTACCCAGCGCAACCATATCCTTAGCTTCATATAATCCCCCTTTTTCCGACAGAACCGTCAGACTCGAGGTCTCACCGTCTATCGGTAGCGGCAAGCCGATTCCATCGTTCCGCGCGCACGTTTATTATATCCTATCTTGAGAAGCCTAAGCAAATATCGGGCGAGTATAATATCGGGGTACACCAAATTGGGAACGCCGAACTTTAGTTAGGCGTGTTTTTTTGCTTTTCAGTAAGCTCTCGAGAGCCCTTAAACGCTTACACTGCGATGGTCGTACGAAAGCGCATCGAGCCGTCGCGAAAAGAAGAAGCGCTTACGCCGTGATGGCCGCGTGGGGTTATCGCGGGGTAACCAGCGCGCAGACTTAAGAAGCCCACGAAGTCTCGCGATAGGTCGTTGCCATACCCCTTTCCTATGCCCAAATCGACCGCCTGGCGGTCTCTTTCTATTCCTCGCAGGAAACATCGTATTTCTGGGATTTTCAGTCGGCTTCATGTAAAGGGTTGAAGAGCCAGGAAAACATGCCGAACTGATGTTCGGCGTTCCCAGAAAAGCAAAAAATCGTGCCGGAATGAAGTCCGCTGCGATCAAGGCGTTCAGACTCAAAGATCAACGTTCCACGAGGGCTCCTCGACTTCAGGAATGGTACTTTCCAATTAAAAGAAAGGATCCTCTTTTTTCGAAGATCCTTTCTTTCCTTAGGCTCTGTTTATTATATCTCCTTATACCGTCGGCAAGCCACCCAATGCCTACCCTCTACGATCTCTAATTCCGGTTCGATCTGGGTCCAGCACTCTTCTTTAGCATAAAGGCAACGGGGGTGGAACCGGCAGCCTCGTGGGATATTCTGAGCGGAGGGCACCTCTCCTTTGATCGGGACGTCTTTGATCCGGTTGACCTTTCCCGAGACCGGTTCACAAACGGCCGCGATCAAGGCCATTGTGTAGGGATGCCTGGGGTGGTCGATCACGTCGTCCGGGTCTCCCATCTCTACGATTCTGCCCAAGTACATCACGGCGATAGTATCGGTGAAGTATCTGGCCGTAGATAAGTCGTGTGTGATGTACAAGTAGGTCAATTGGAGTTCTCTTTGAACCTGTTTCATCATGTGCAAGATTTCCGCGCGGGTCGATAGGTCGATCATAGACACGGGTTCATCCGCGACGATAAACTTCGGGTTCAATATCAGACTACGCGCAGTCGCCGCCCGTTGGCGTTGACCGCCGGACAACATGTGCGGAAACCGCTCCATATACTCTTCTGGGGGCTGCAATCTTACTTCGGTTAGGGCTCGGGCCACCATCTTTAAACGCTCCTGATGGTCTTCTCCCACTTTATGGATCAAAAGGGGCTCTTCCAGGACGTCACGTATCCTGAAACGCGGGTTCATAGAAGCGTAGGGGTCTTGGAAGACCATCTGCACCTCCCGGCGATAAGTTTTCAACCTCTCCGCCGTGATATGGGTGACATCCTGCCCGTCGAGGAGCATTTGCCCACCCGTCGGTTCGAGCAGCTTCATCAGCATCTTTCCGGTCGTCGTTTTCCCGCAGCCGGACTCTCCCACGAGCCCGAAAATCTCTCCTCTCCGAATGCTGAAGGTCACGCCGTCCACGGCTTTCACATAACTCTGTCGTCTTTTCAGCAGGTCGGTTATGCTTCTGCGAACGGGAAACCATTTTTGGAGGTTTTTGGCCTCGAATATATTTTCGCTCACGATTCACGACACCTCCAGCAGCTCACAAAATGATCGGGCTCCACTTCCCTCAGATCCGGTTCCTCTTCTTTGCAGCGGTCCATCACAACATTGCAGCGGTCGTGGAATTTACAGCCCTTCGGAGGATTCAACAGATCGGGCGGTCTTCCCGGTATGAACGCAAGCTCTTCGACCTTCTCGTGAAGGAGCGGGGTGGCTTTGAGCAGCCGCTGGGTGTACGGATGCATCGGCCCTTGTTTCCCGTAGATCTGCTCATTCGTACCGATCTCGGCGATCTTCCCGCCGTACATCACCATCAACCGATCGGAAACTTCCGCTTCTGTTGCCAAATCGTGGGTGATGAAGATGAACGATAGGTCCAGTTGTTGTTTCAAGTCTTTCAGGAGGTTGATGATCTGAGCTTGGACGACCACGTCGAGCGCGGTGGTGGGCTCGTCGCAAAGAATGATTTTGGGCTCCAAGAATAATGCCATCGCGATCACGATCCGCTGCTTCATCCCTCCCGAGAGCTCGTGCGGATAACGCTTTAAAACGTCCCGAGAAAGGCCCACGTAAGCGAGATACTTTTCTATTCTGGCAATCGCCTCTTCTTTGGCCATCTCCCGATGTTCTCTCAAGGTCTCCATCATCTGCTTCCCGATGGTGTATACGGGGGTGAGACAGTTCATCGCACCCTGAAAGACCATCGATATCTTTTCCCAGCGTATCTGCTTTCTGATCTGCGTTTCAGTCATCGGTACGATGTCTTTTCCCTCGATGAGGATTTGCCCGCCGACGATCTTCCCGGGAGGAGAGGGCATCATCATCAGCGCCACCGCCGTTGTCGTCTTCCCGCATCCCGACTCTCCGACAATCCCAAGGGTCTCGCCCCTATTCAAACAGAAGGAAATGTCATCTACCGCCTTGACGGCGCCTTGGCTCGTCAGATAGTGAAGTTTTAAATTTTTAACTTCCAATACACGTTTGTTCTCTCTCGCACTCTCTGCTACCATTTTGTTTACCTCGTCCGTAGTTTCGGATGCAGTATTTTATCTAACGCGAAACCGATGAAAGCGAAGCTCATTCCCATGATCGCGATCATCAATCCCGGCGGTATGACCCACCACCAAAGGCCGTTGATCACGGCGCCCCCCGTGTAGGCGTCACGCAGTATTTGCCCCCACGTCACGATCGTGGCGTCGCCCAAACCCAGCAGGGAGATCGACGCTTCGTAAACGATCGCGCCCGGGATGAACAAGGCCATTGAAGCGAAAGAGTATGGAATGATCAAAGGGATGATGTGTTTGAAAATAATACGGAAATTGCTGGCGCCTAACGCTCGCGTCGCCTCGATAAAGGTCTCTTCTTTGATCTGCAGCCCCATCGATCGAACGGTTTTGACCGAACCCGTCCAATAGAAGATACACATAATCAAGATGAGGTTCCATATGCTCGGCTTGAAAATTGCGCTCATCACGATTAATACGGGCAACAGAGGAATGGAGTTGAAGATCTCGAAGATTCTTTGCATTAAGGAGTCTTTCCAACCGCCTAAATATGCGCTGATGACCCCGTAAATCACACCGACCATAACCGAGACGACCGCGGTGAGCAACCCTATGAGCAAGGCCCATTTTATCCCGGCTAAAACACCGCTGAACAGATCGCGTTTGAAGGCGTCGGTGCCCAGGAGGCCGAACACCCGACCCGGGATGACCAATTTGACGTCCCTGACGATATCAGAGGGGCGCTGCAACAGTAGGGCGGCCTGCATCGTGTACTTGCCTTTGAGGGCTTCGGGTTCGATCAGCATATTCTCTTGCGCTTTCGCGAATAGAATGGCGGCCGGTTTGATCGAAGACCGTTGAAATTTACGCAAATTGTCCCGACTTTCAAAATAGCCGAGGAATTCGTACGCTTCCGTTTTGGAGCCTTTGTCGACGGAGATGCGGTTGACCCCTCCATCAGCCATATTTAAGTTTGTAGAGGCCAATAGAACGCTTTCTTCGTCGGGCCGCGTGAAGGTTAGGTCCATCATCGCCGCTCCGGACCCCTCGACCTTCAAGATCAAATCGGCTGGTGCGATGTCGTATTGGTAATCGTACTCGAAGGTATAGGTAACCATACGGTTGGTCCCGAAAACCTCTTCTTTGACTTCGGGGTTTTCCAATAACGTACTCTCAGCGTACTTCTTCGCGGAAAAGAAGTTGACCCAGATCGGATAGGCCGATTGCGGGTTGTCGTCCCAATAAGAGATGTCCCGCCAACGGGTGTTCGTTTCGGAGAAGGGCGCCAAAACGGGCTCGAAAATTAAAAGGGCTAAGAAAAACCCAAAGATCGCGAGTCCGACTAAACCGGACTTTACCTTTCTGAATTCTTGCCAAAACTCGGATATCGATACCTTGAGGTCTTTGAGCTTCATGCCTTACCACTCACTTTGATACGAGGGTCTAGGAATCCGTAGATAAGGTCTAAAATGACCAACCCACAGATGTACAGACCGGTAGTGAAAGAAAGGTCCCCCATCAAGACCGGGATATCGCTCTGTTCGACCGAAATCCAATACAAGTTGCCCATCCCGGACCAGCTGAAGATGCTTTCGAACAGAATTCCTCCGCTGACAGAAACCAGCAAACTTAATAGGGCCATCGTAATGATTGGGGGCGCCGCGGTTCTGAGGGCGTGCCCGAAGAGCACTTTCCGCTCGGGTATCCCCCTCGCCCGGGCCGACATGATGTAGTCATCCTGTAATACGCCGAGCACGATGTTTCGGATAAGGAAGGCGCGACCCCAAAAACCGATGATCACCAACGTTAAGACTGGTAGCGTGAGATGCCAGAGGGTGTCCAAATGATACATGAAGCCGGTGGGAGGCGGGGTCGAATGCATCCCACCCGAAGGAAAGACCTTTACTATATATACAAAGAACATGATCATGAGCATCCCTAACCACCAGGAAGGCATTCCATAAACGACCATCGTTGCGATGGAAGTCCCCTTATCGAAGGGTTTTCCTGGTTTTTGCGCTTTTTTGATTCCGATCAGCGTTCCCAACAACACATCGATGATAGCGGCTGTTCCAAAGAGCAATAACGTCCTCGGCACGGTTTCGAAGATGATTTTTACGACGTCCCGCTCACCGAAGGAGGATTTGATGATCGTCGATTTCCCATAGCGAAACAGGAGCGTGTCGACGGTTCGACTGACGATTCGTTCGAAAACGGGTTTGTTCAAGTTATAAAGTTCATAATAATAGGTTTTCCTGTCCTTCGACCAATGCATCAATTGTTCGGGTGTCCATTTCCCGGAGGTCGATTGCGCCATCACCTCCCCTTTCACCTTTTCATCGATCATAGCCCGGACGGTTTGTTCCATCTGCATATTAAACAAGGCGGAAAATATGAAGATCAATATGATATATATGATGATCCCGTTGATAACCCGTTTGATGACGTATTTCCAGTACATCGTCTCCCCCTAAAATCAGGTAGTGCCTCCTAGGAGGCACTACCCGCACTGAGTTCTAATATCTCACTACCAGATCACGACGTTTTTGGTTTCGGATTTTTCTAAAGCTCCTTCGAGCTGGGCTTCGATCTGTACTTTATAAGTCCCCTTCGGCACGTTGACCAGAGAGGTTCCAGGGATGATGGCTTTGAATTCTCCGGATCGGACGAGGTTCGCTTGAACGACGATTTCAGGAGAGGAAAGGAATCTCACGGTGACACGGCCCTCTTCGGCGTTTTCGGCCAATACTTCGGGGTAAACGACCTTGGATACTCTCACGACGACC
Source organism: Thermotogota bacterium ADurb.Bin062 (assembly GCA_002071085.1). Lineage (GTDB taxonomy): Bacteria > Thermotogota > Thermotogae > MWEM01 > MWEM01 > MWEM01. Next base: position 7,034 of record MWEM01000036.1, read on the forward strand.
TCGAGGTTCTTTCCGGCAGGAACCAGAGACGGAATGGTGATGCGGTCGATCGAAATCGTGGGCACCGCGAAGACTTCGGTCCAGTACTGGGAGCTGTAGGGGTAAGAAGGATCGCGGTTCGCGGTCAGTTCCATGAAGTTGGAAATCGGATCGTACTTCTCTAACCAGAAGGGTCCGTTCGAGATGTAGGCGTGACCGTATTTGTCGATGAATTTGATGGCGTTCGCGTAGGCATCCTTCGCTTCCTTCTGAGTCATATAGCCCACAACGTATTGGGGGACATGGCCTTTGTCATACAGTTCTTGCAGCTTGGCTCTGATGTCTGCCACGCAGCGTGGAACCAACACGTCGACTTCGTTTTCCGCCTGAGAGGAGAAGCTCCAAGTGGTCCCAGATTGAGTGCCACCATCGGCGACCATTCGCGCCAGCGCTTCGTAGATGGACCAGGCGACTCCAACCGCATGACCGGAGGCGCTAACCGTCCAACCGGGGGCTCCGTTAGCGGCAACTCTCGGCGCGCTCGGCGGGAAGTTATAATCGAAATAGGTGGTGATCGATCCATCAGCGTTCAGAACCCATCCCTTGAGGGTATCATTACCGGGTTTCAATTTGGAAGAATAGGCATCGTCAAATTCCTTGTCCTCGGGTCCGTCTTTGCTGATCCATTCTTCCACAAAGCCCTGCATGTACATAAGATCCGCGAGCGTTTGAGGGGTGCCGTCATGCCATTTCCCGTAAACGAAGTCATAGGTACATTTCGAGAAGGCTTTCACGCCATCTCCAACGGGTTTCCAAGAGTTGCTCACGGCATCGTATTTGATCGCCGAGGGAGGTACGTCGATCAAGCCGACGAATTTGACGTCTTCTCCTGCGCCCACTGCCTGCACTTTGGATTCAAGAGTGTCTAGCCTGGGGATAGTTCTCTTCGGCGTCGAAATCGCAGACACGGGGCTTTCAAACGAACCGGGATCATACAAAGGGCCGGCGATGTTGTTCGAATAGACGTCGTTAAAACCGTCGGCGCCGACGGGGTTCCAAGAGGCCATGAAGAGCGCGCCTCTTGCGGAGAACTGGGTGACGGTCAGCTTCTTGTCGACGGTCTTCGCGGTGATGAGGGACCATTCGTTGAGTCCGTCTCCGAGGCCGTAGGCGAAGCGCTGTGCGAATCTGGCTTTGTTCGCTACAAAGAAGTCAGTCTGGTTCGCCACGTAAATGCGGACGGCCTCTCTTAGCCCTTCTCTGAGTCCGGTTAACGCGTAGTTCCAGTATTCTTCTTCGGTCATAAAGTTCCCCGTGTAGGCTTTCAGAGTCATGTCATCGATTAAGGCGTTTTCATAGTTCCAGTTGGACGGTTCCGCGCCACCGGGCATATAGCCGTACCAGGGAGCGTACATTTGCGCAACGATGTGTTCCCAGAAGGCTCGAGTCTCGCCGGCGCCCCATCCTTCGGTGTAGAGGTGCCAGATGTTCCCGATTTCTATAGCCGCTTTCGGGTCGGAATAATACGCGAGGGTCGCGCATTTGACACGGTCCCACGCCAGCCTGTTCACGGTGATGCCGGATTTCTCCACCTGATCGGCGAAATAGTTGCCTAAGCGCAAACGGCCAGACGGATCGTCGACACGGATCAAGAAATTGAGCGTCACGGGCTTGCCGTCGAACATCCATTTCCCGCCGGTTTTAACCAATCTGCCTTGGTTGGCAGGAAGGGCGGCAGCGGCTTGCATTGCGGTCTCGATTTCTTTCAACGCAAGGGCTTCGTTGCCTTCGGGGGTGAATCCGAATTCGTCGGCCAACAGGTTGTACTTGTAAGTTCCCGGCTGCCCTTGCGTGGCCATCGTAAACGCGGGCATACCGGCGCCAGCGAGGATTTCGTCTACCACGTACTGCCGGTTCAACAGGAAGTTCATCGCGAAACGGATTTCACGGATCGCGAATGGGTTGAAATATTCCACCCCACCGACATCGGCGATATAGGGCGCTTTGTTCGGGTATGGGTTGAATAGGAAAGACCAGCTGCCGGAAGGCACTTCGTAGGTTTCGAGTTTGGCTCTGGTCTCAGGTGGTAACGCCATGAACTCGCTGCCGTACATTCCCCAATAGAAGACGTCGGTAAGACCCTCCGCCGTGTCCTTCGCCCCAATTTCGGTGTTGGTTCGGGTGTTGACGTAAATCTTGTCGACGAATGGACCCGGCACTCCCGGCGCGGCGGTGACCACGGGACCGGCTAACAGGAAGGATGCGACTAAGGCGAGAAGCAGGGCGACTAGTAATGTTTTTTTCTGCATTCAAACTCCTCCTTTCAATTTGTCGGTATACCAAACCGTATACCCTTTCCACTTTCTATCTCTCTTGCAACGAAAAGTATACCACGAATTTCCTTTTTATGCAATCTTACGATTTCGTGAACTAATCGATGGTTAATCCGAGATTTATAACAGTAAAAACGTGCCATCCGCGTTTTCCCGATCCACCCCGTTTGTCACCAGAAGCGTTCTCACCAATTCTTCTTTCCTTTGGCGATCGACAGGCCGTTGAGGACGTTTTTCGCTTCTTGGATTAAAAATGGCTCGTTTAAAGGAATCCAGACGGCCCCTTGGACGTTCTTCGAAGGAATGAGCGTAGGGTCGCCTATCACCACATACGAGATTCCTGGTTTTACCGCGGTTTGGTTATTGTGTATCACCTGAATCTCCGTGGAGAAGGGTGGTTTTTTCACCTGAACGATCGCCATCAGTAGCAGGTTTTTTCGTATTTCTTCCCTCTTCTCGTCGGAAAGCGGAAAGTCCCAAAAAAAGGTATGGGTGATGGCAGTCGTATCTTCCAGTCCGGAGTCCAGAAGAATCGGGAACCAATTGTTCCTGGACAAAAAATCCGACAACAATGCGTCGTTTGAGAGAGTTTGCGATCGACACAGCAAACCAATATAGGTCTCGCGCGAAACCAACGCTTTCAACACATCCAGGTCATAGCCTTGCTCTAAATCGACGATAGGGAAGATGCCCCCGATCAAAAGGCCTTTGGCGATGCATTTCAGCGCCTCGGCGGTTAGGTACGGAGAAGAAGAGAGATAGCGCCCGTCGCCAGCGGTGGCTTTCGTAGCCGGTTTCGTCCGCCCGATGATCGCTCCGCTGACTCCCAGTGCTTTCGCTTTGGCGGCCAAAACGTATCCGTATTCTTCCAACAAAGAAAGATATCCTACGGACCCCAAAGAGAAGAAGGTGACCCCTTCGAAGACTTCCGTGGGCTCTATCGAAAGAATTTTATAAACGGGATCCCCCTGAATCTCGATCGTTTCGTAGGCGCCCGCTTCCATCGGGGAAAAAATCAGGAAAAGCGTGAACCAAAGCCCAAAAAGCCCCCTCCCGGTTATTGTCCGGAGCGATCCAGGCCGCCCGATCCTTGAGAGCACGTTGCGCGTTGCCCATAGCAATCGGATACCCTACCACCTCAAACCCGAAAGAATCGTTTTCGCCATCCCCTAGCATGACTGTCTTTTCGAGCGAAAAGTTCAATTTTAGCGCTATTTCGCGTATCGCGACCCCTTTGTTCGTTCCTGCCGGTACAAAATCCAAATAGGTCTCGAAGGATTTGAAGACGTTCGCACCCGCTATCTTACCTGCGAAAGCGCTTTGCAACCGATCGACGCGGTCTGGCGTATCGATCGCCAGGATCTTCACCGGTTCGACCCTGGTTTCTTCTGCCGTTCGTTCCAAATCCTCTTGAACAGCGACGTCCACACCGGAATGAAGGGCGTAAAGCTCGGCCCACTTAGCGGGCGGAGAGGAGAAGATACGCTCGTTCCAGTAGTATTGCCGATAGCTGCCCGCCTTCTTCAAAGCGTTCAGAATCTCTAAAGAAGTTTCAAAAGAGAACCGCCTAGAGTAAAAGGGATCCTTCTCTCCCGCCAAGTGGATTTGGCCGCCGTTGTAAGAAATCATATGAAAGTGGCGTTCGAAGTGCCGTTCCACCCATCTTTTCATAGACAGGTACATCCTGCCTGAACAGAGAACCAGGGTCACGCCGTTGTCGGCGAGGGTTTGTATCGCCGCTTTGGTCCGGTCGGAAAGGCGCAGCCGGTCGTCTATCAGGGTGCCGTCGATGTCCAATATCGCCGCTTCGTACCTGACACTCAGCGCCGATCCCCCCAAAGGCCCGCCAAAGAACCCGACGGGTCTGTGTCCATTTTCTTCGAAAACACTCGAAATTGTGCGGCCAATCCATCGACGTCTAAGCCATAGCGACGGTATAGATGTTCGTTTTTCCCGTGTTCGATAAAAGCGTCCGGAAGTCCGATGTTGAGGAAGCCTTCGATCCGGTCTCCATAACGGCGCAAGAGCTCCAGGGTCAAATACTGTCCGAACCCCCCCACGGTCGTCCCCTCTTCGATGGTCACCACCCGTTTTGAAGAGGACGAAGAAAAGAAGAGGTCGATGGTCTCCCAATCCAGCGGTTTCGCGCGTATGGCGTCTATCACACGGTAGGAGGTCCCCAGCGCGGGAGCCGCAGCGATGGCCGTTTGCGTGATCGCACCCGTCGAAAAAAGCAAGGTCTCCGGCGTTCTTCCCTCCTGATCTGAGTCGAGCTGTTGCGCAACCGTTCCCCATCGAAGGACATCGTCGGTTTCGAGCTCCTCGATCCAGTCCCGCACGTGTTCTTCGGTTAACTCCTCGGCTTTTTTGGGGTATCGGATGAAGACGGGACCTTCCGAGGGCCACCGGTCAGTCACAATGCATTTCAATACCGAAACGAGTTCACGTATGCTCCTCGGATTGTAGATCGTGGCGCCCGGTAAGGTCAACAGAAAACTCAAATCGAAAACCCCGTGATGGGTCGGGCCATCGTCGCCGACCAACCCTGCGCGATCCACGCAAAAGACGGCCCCTACCCTTTGCAATGCGATATCATGCACCAAAGCGTCATAGGCGCGTTGCAAAAAGGTCGAATAGACGGCGAAGACCGGATGCCAGCCTTTCAGCGCGAAGACACCAGTGAATAAGGTCGAGAAGGATTCGGTGATCCCGAGATCGAAAAAGCGATCCGGATACCGTTCACGAAAGGGAGACAGCCCCGTCCCGTCCGCCATCGCCGAGGTGACCGCGATCACCTTCGGGTCTCGGGCGGCTAACGCAGTGAGCGTCATTCCGAAAGCCTGACTAAAGGAAATCGTCTTCGAAGAGGCCACGAGCGTCCCGTCATCCAGGTGGAAGGGCCCGACCCCGTGGTACCGTGTCGGTTGAGACTCCGACCAGCCCTTTCCCTTTCCCTTTTGCGTGATCACGTGAATGATGGCCGGCTTCTTGAAATCGGTCTTCAAATTGTAGAAGACGCGTGACAACAGGTCGATGTCGTGCCCGTCTACCGGGCCGATATATTTGAACCCCATCGCTTCGAACAGGTTCTGCGGCACGAGGTAAGACTTCATGCTATCGCGTATCCTTTCTAAAATCGTTTCGAAAGGCTCCAGCCCGGTATTGGTCAGAAAACTCTTTATCTTCTGTTTCACCGTCGCGTACTTGGGGTTGGTCCGTAAAAGCGAAAAGCTACGCGCGAAGCTGCCAACGTTTTCGCCGATTGACATCCCGTTGTCGTTGATGACCACCCTCAGATAGGAGTTCAGATTCGACGCTTGGTTGAGCGCCTCTAACGCGCAACCGTTCGTCAAGGCGCCATCCCCTAACACCACGACCACATTGCCTTCTCGTTTTTCTTTCCGTAATACTTGCTCAAATCCCAACCCCGCCCCGACTCCCGTTCCCACGTGACCGGCTCCGTAACTGTCATACGGAGACTCGAAGCGAGAGGTGAACCCGCTGATCCCCCCCATTTGCCGTAAGGTGTCGAACCTTTCGGCGCGCCCGGTGATCAGTTTGTGCGTGTAGGCCTGATGGCCCGTATCCCAAACGAGTATGTCTTCTTCCGGAAAATCGAATTGCCGGTAGAGCGCTAAGGTCAGTTCAACGGTTCCGAGATTTGAGGAGAGATGCCCGCCGTTTTTCGAGACCACTTCGAAAATGCGAGACCGAACCTCTGACGCGAGTTGTTCGAGTTCAGAGGACGAAGCCGTCTTTATCCGTGGTATCAGGTTCGACGAGTTCGTTAGGAAGCTCTCCATCTTTTTCACCCTCCAGCTCTCTCATCATTTCGGTCACTTTGACCTTGGCGTCGCGAAGGAGACCGGAGGCTTTCTGATAGAGTCCCACGGCTTCCTTAAATTTCGCCAAAACCGTATCCAAAGGTTCCTTTCCCGACTCCAACTCGTCGATCAAGGTCTCTATTTTCGTGAATATCTCTTCGATGCTCTGTGTGTCCGTTTCGTTCTCGTTTTTCATCGTTATTCCGCTCCTGATGGGTTCGTTCTTTTCGTAATAGCCTCTAGGGTTCCGTCTTTGAGCCTGACCGTAAACGGGTCGTTTTCACCGAATTTTACCACGGAAGAGACGATTTTTCCATCCACCTCGATCCAGGCGTAGCCTCGATGAAGGACGAGGCTCGGATCGAATCCCTTGACAATGCGGTAGAGCGCGTCCAACCGCGTCCCGATATCCTCGAGCCGCCGTACGGGCGACACGGAAAGGATACGGCGAAAATGGTCCTCCAGAGTGCGATCTATGGCTTGGCCTATGCTCTTCCCTGCAGAGGCCAAGCGGTGTCGTATCCGCCGCGCATTTTGCATTTCACGCAAAAGGGTTTGGTCCGGCCGGTAAAATCGCAGCAAACGGGCGAAACTCCGCGCCTTTTCCTCGATTCGATGGATGTGAAGGAGTAAGGACCGACGCGCATGATCCACCTTCTGCCGGTAATGTTCCATCGACGCGCGCAGGTCCGGGGACGCTTGCATAGCCGCGGCGGTCGGGGTGGAAGCGATGACGTCCGCCGCGTATTCCGAGAGCGTATGGTCGATCTCATGGCCAACGCCCACAATGATCGGTTTGCCGCATCCCCTCACCGCGCGAACGACAACCTCTTCGTTGAAGGCCCATAGGTCCTCGATGGAACCCCCTCCCCTGGCGAGGATCACCACGTCTGCCTCGCTCTGGGACGCCTGGCGCAGGGCTCGCACGATCTCCATTTTTGCGATCTCTCCTTGAACGCCCGTGTGAAACAACAGGATTTCGGCCACTGGGTAGCGCTTTTGCAGCGTTTTCTCGATGTCGGCGAAGGCGGCGGAACTCCGTGAGGCGACGACCCCGATCCTACGCGGAAAACGCGGAAGCTGTCTCTTTTCTTCGGGGGGCTTGGGGATGACTCCCTCCCGGTTAAGTCGCGTTTTCAGTTCTTCAAACCGGAGCTGGAGCAACCCCGCTGCGCTTTGTAACCGTATCGTCCGAACATAGAACTGTAGCTCTCCCCGCTCGGCGTATATCTTGAACTGCCCCGTCGCATCCACCACATTTCCTTCGGCGATCTTGCCCGCCAAAGACGGGGGTACAGAGAAATATACGGATTTGATCAGCCCGCCGGGGTCTTTCAAGGAAAAATAGGCGTGGCCGCGAACGACCTTCCAGCCGGAGACCTCTCCACGTACCGTTAGCGAACCCTGTAACACCTCGTCTCTCGCTAAAGCCAACTGCAAGATCATCAAACACTGGCCGACGCTGTAGACATCCATAGGCTTGACATACCCCCATCCGGTATATTATAATAGGGCGAAAAGACAAAAAAAGGAGTGACACAGATGGATAAATCCATAACCGTTTATTCGACCCCGTTGTGCCCTTATTGTGTAATGGCAAAGAAATTCCTTAAAGAGGCCGGGTACGCGTTCAAAGACATCGACGTTTCCCGTGACGCCAATGCTGCCGAGCGAATGGTTCGAAAGTCCGGCCAGCGCGGAGTCCCAGTTTTAGAAATCGGGTCGGAAGTGATCGTCGGCTTCGACAAGGCCCGCATTAAAAGAGCCTTGGGTATCCTCTGAAGCGTCGTCCCGGCAGATTATTCTCGTTTGGCCGCCATATCGTTATAGGCGGTCGTAACCAGTTCGGTAAAGCTTAAAGAACCTTCCAGGCAATCGGCGATCCCGTACTCGAAATCCCATTGGCCGGGATGGACGTCTTTTGGAAGGGCTTGCATCATCAATTCTTTCAGTTTTTCCATTTTTTTCCTGCTGTCGTTCTTAACGATTTCCTGGAAGAAGATCAAAAATCGATCACCCGAATAGTGCCCGGCCAAATCTCCCGACCGGATATTCTCTCGTATGACTTTGGACACGGTTGCGAGGAAACGATTGGAGGTGTTCAGTCCGTACCGCTCGTTGATGATCCGGAAGTTACGAAGATTCGTCATCGCCAAAGAACAGCATCGTCTGTACCGTTGCGCTTTGTCCAGCTCGACCTGGACGAGCCGAGAGAAGTGCTCGAATCGATACAAGCCGGTAAAGGGGTCCAATTGCGTCTCGCGCTTAAGCTGGAATAATATGGCGGTGGTATACAAGAAGGTGAGCAACACCTCTTGTTTGATCGAAAAATCGCGTTCGGTGCACTCCTTCGAGGGTTCTAACAACACGCGGATACGGTTGTGTCCCTGCTCTATCGAAAACTCCTCAGACCCATTTTCGGGTATCGATATAGTCCCCTTTTGAAAGGCGATCTCATCGTTCAAGTACACAACCGCCTTTTCCACGGCCTGATCTGTCGAGAGGATCACGTTCGTGACCAAATCGATGGCTCGGGGGAAGGTGAAGTCTTCGGAAAAGGCGAACTTCTGCAGTAGCCTATTTACGGAAGAGACGCTTTGATAGCTATCCCGTATGGATTCACTCAGGAGGGCGGATTTCCGAGTCAAACGGTCTATCTCTTTTTCGTATTCCGCGTTTTCGGAAACGATTTCTCGTATTTTCTCTCGAAGCTCCGTAGCGGGATCGTTCGGGCCGTAACGAGCGGCGGCGCCCTGGCCGAAAGCCCGCCGGTCCATTTCTTGAGACAACCTCCGAAAAGCGCTCGCTTGCTCTCTTTGTAGTCGTTTTATATGATGGCTCACGCCCCAGAGCACGATAAGTCCACCCAAAAACGGTATGATCGCCGTGAGGAACAGGAAAGGTATCGTTCGGTAAAAGGGCAACAGACGGGTCAAAGTCAAATTGGAGAAAGACGCGGAGCTGTAGAAGTAGTGTTCTCCTAAATACTTAACCATCACGGACCCCATCGATCGGTAGGTGGCAGGATCCGCAGAGTTTACCTCTTCGATGCCTTTCGCGTCAAAGTAAAAACCGTTCCCGTTCCGATCCGCGACGAACCCGCTCTCTACCGGAGGAAGCAGGGACTTCAAGCGGGTCAGCCATTCTTCGGCGAGGAAGGCGAAAACGGTGAGGGTTTCTCCCTCGGCAAGCGCATAGTAGAAATAGAGAGGTCCTTGGGGGGGTTTGCGCACAAAATCGGAGAGACAAGGATTCGCGTTTTTTGTGAGGAGCTTGATTTTGTCGTAGTTCTCCGGAGGGATGAAGGGCCCGTCCACCGTTTGGTCCACGCTTGATGAAACCAAAGACCCCTTTTCATCCCACTTCCAGTATGCGTACGATCGCGGCGCCCTGTGCGGGTCTTGATCGGTCCTCTCTTTGAGGAGACTGTCGAAGGTAAGAGGAAAGGCGCTCACGATAGACAGCGTCCGGGCTTTCATCAACCCCGAATAATAGGAGCCGAAAAAGAAGCCGAGTATGACCAAAAAGGCGCAGTACAGGATCGTCCACCACAGCACGAAACGCTTCAATGCTACGGTCTTCGTTTTCAAGGGCACCCCTCCCAACCCTGCGTTATCGGGTCGTAACGTTTTTTTAATAGACTCCCACTGGCGGTGTATTCCCACAACGTCCACACCGCCTCCGATTGAGCGTTTCGCTGTTCCTGCGGAAGGAGTGAGATGGCGCGGGCGGATCGGGAGAACCAGTCGGCGGAAGGCTTCACCCCGCTCTGACCCTTATCGGAAAAAACCGCTTTCGAGGCCTCTACCACGTAGGTCACCCAAGGATAAACCGGCTCTGCCCATGAATACGCGGCTTCCGTTCCGAGCGAGGGTTTAAGGAGGAAACGGATACCGGCCAACGTACGCGTATCCGTGTAGAAGGTATCGACCGGAATGCTCCAGGGTCCGAGGATGACGCGATCGAATTGCGAGAACTCCCAAGCTCGCGCGATCTGTGTGACCCACTCCGGCTCGCACAGGAATAGAAAGAGTGCGTCGGACGACGAAGGTGGAGTGGGGGCACTCACACCGTCGAGCGACCATTTCACGGCTTCTTCGACCGGAACCCATTGAAAGTCCACACCGAGACCTTCGAGAACGCGTTCGCCCAAAAAGCTATGATGAGAATCCACGATGATTTTTAGATGCCCGACCTTCTCGCTCTCCACAAGGCTTCGTACCGCCAGGGTAAAGGACTCCATCGATCCGTAAGGCGAACATATTTGCGGATGAGCGGCCAGTAACTGAAGGGGAACCGGATATAGGGAAAAAACCAAAGCGGAAGCCTCCATTTTTCCAAGGTTTTGCAGTTCGCTAGGATCCCCAAACCAATAGAGGACCTTCGGGAACGCGTCCTTGGCAAACGCCTCCAACAGGGGACTCACGGCTTCGCCAGTCCGATAAGTCCGCGCGATCACATCGACTTTCGCGCCGCTATCCTCAAAATAGCCCTCCAATGTAGAAAATAGGAAGGGTTTCGCCGGAGTGAATCGGAAATTGAGTTCTTGGGGGAAGACGAAAAATAGCCGCATCTCGCGGCGGCGATCGATGAAGTCGAACAGCAAGACGCAAACGATAGCCAGGAACACGATGATCAACCCGCTCCGAACTCCCTTTCCCACCTCTCAACCTTCCTTTCCGCCCTCGATCTCTACCGGATTTCGAGTGGCCAAAACGCTTTCGTACACCCAGATACCTCCGGTTTTCACCCGAACGGCCATATTTCCAAAAGCCGCTTTCATCGTCTTCATCACTCTTTCTCCGCCTTTGCGGTGAAAAGCCACGATTTGTAAGGAACCTCCCGGTTTCAAAAATCGGGGCGCGCTTTCGACCAACTCCGTCCAGACCGCTTTTCCCGCCGCCATAGGTGGATTCGAAACGATGGTGTCGAAGACGTAGCCTTCCCACGGCGCGTAATGAGCGCCGTGGCGCACCGTTCCCGCGACGTTGGCATTCTTCATATTCACTTTCGCGTACCGCACGGCGCGCTCATTGATATCGCTCATATAGAGTTCGATAGCGGGATAGATCTTTTTAAGCGTGATGCCTATCGCGCCGTACCCACAACCAATATCCAATAGAGAACCCGGGCGAAAGTGGAAGGCTTCCACGAGCGCCCGGCTCGCCCGATCGATATGCCCGAAAGAGAAGACGCCGGTGGGTGTTTGAAAAGCGACCTCGATGCCGCCCTTCGTCTTGAACACCGCCTGCCGCACCTCTATCGAAGAGGTAGGTTTTTCCGTATAGTAATGCTCGAAACGTTCGGTTGGCGGCCTTTCTCCTTTGTGTTTCCTATCAGTTGTCTTCAATATCCGGTAGGACCTCCAGATTGTCTTCTTCGACATTGGACACATCGATCAGTATTCTCGGTTTCTTCGTCAGAAAGAATTCGAAAGGGATCATCTCCGTTTGCCCGGAATCGTTCTGCACCGTCACGATCTTCGTGAAAACGTTGCTGTTTAAGACTTTACAAACTTTGTTCTCGAATTCTACGATGCTGCCTTGGCCGGGTATGCCCTTCATCATATCGTCATAGGTGTGGGTCTCGTATTGTAGGCAACATAACAGCCTTCGGCACTGGCCCGATATCTTGGACGGATTGATCATCAGCTGCTGTTTTTTCGCGTCTTTGAGGGTCACGGCTTCGAAATCTCTCAAAAAACGCCGACAGCAAACAATCTGTCCGCACATGCCAAGCCCGCCGATAAACTTCAGCTCATCTCGAACCCCCACTTGACGCAGCTCTATCCGAATCTTAAAAGCGTGGGCCAACTCTTTCACCAGCTCCCGGAAATCGACTCGGCCATCCGCACTGAAATAGAACAGTAACTTGGTTCTGTCAAACATATACAAGGCTTTCAACAGCTTCATCGGTAAACCGAGCGCGCGTATCTTGGTCTTGCATATATGAAAAGCCTCGTCAGAATCGCGAAGGTTTTTTTCGTATTGTATATAGTCATCCGGCGTAAAGGTCCTCAGTAACCCCTTCACTTCGATGTCCTTCTCTTCGATGTCGATCTCTCTGGGACCCCACACCACCACGCCAGCCTCTAATCCAAAGAAACTCATACCCAGTACGTGGTCTCCCGGTTTTAGCTCTCCCTCATAAGAAAAGTAGTGGAGTTTACCGAAAGGCAAAAACTCCACCGCGTATACTTTTGCGATCAACGCCATCTCTATCCCTCTCGTTCATTGTGATTTTTCGACCGTCCATAGTGTTTCCAAACCCGATACCAGTCGGTCGAGACTGAGCGTCGGATGGTAAACGGTCCATTCCTTCTCTCCCATCTGGCTCATCCACTCCATCCACGCGACTAATTTCGGCGCCGACACCTTCATCTCAGAGAGAAGCCAGCGCCGATTCAGCGTCGGATACCCGATTTTTTCCCAATCCATCGAAATTTCGTGCCGATAACAGTCGTAGAAGAGCGCCCAGAGGGTTCTCCCAAAGCCTTTCAAAAACACGGTCCAATACTTAGTCGTCCACAGTTGTTTAGTCTGGGTGAATTGTTGGAAAGCCCAATCTCGCACAGGCTGCAGGTGACCTTCTTCTATGAGATGGGCGATGGTCTTTTCCGAAAGGAGGAGCGCGGCCATCTCCCGCAAAACGAGCGCGTCAATCCCCTTTTCAGGTATTCCTTCTCGCTCGGGCGGCTGTTGGGCGGGCTCTTCTCCCAAAGCGTTTTTTATCGGTTTGAAATACCGTTCGAAAACGATCGGGGTGTTACCTAAACATAAGGCGGCGTAGTTTTCCAGCAGATCGGTCAGGGGCAGGCTTCTTATGAACTCCAAGATTTCGACGAGACGGGCCGGATCCGCCTTCAGCATCGCCAACGCAAATCTCGCGTTTCGTTTCGAAATCCAACGCCATTCCGGAGGAACGGCATCAAAACGCGTCGCTTCGTGAAGGCGTACGGGGGCTTCGATTTTGAGCATCCGGCTCCGGACCGTGGGTAACAAGCGCTCCCAAGAAGACACGGTCGCAAAGACGCAGCTTCGGGAAGGAGGCTCTTCAAACAGCTTCAGCAACCCGTTTTCCGCGTATACATTCAGCTCGTCCAGTCTATGAAACACGAGGTATTTACGCGAACAGTCGTTTCCTTTCATAGCCGCAAAATGGAAGACGCCCCGCACATCGTCGATCTTCACGCTCTCCGTCTCTCCCAGGATCATACAATCGTTGCTGTTCCGTATCCTTTCCCAGGGGCGAGACTCAAACCTCTCCAAGGCGATCTCGAGTATGAGAAGGGCCAAGTACGGATCGTCACACCGCAAGGCAACAGAAACACTGTCGAGCGACCGGCAGGTCTTCTCGACGTAGGCCAACGTATCGGCATACCGTTCCGCGATCAGATGCTTCCCCATAGTTATCGGTACAAGTCTAGGATCAGTCCGTTGATTTCTTCCACCTTTCCGGCGAATTGAAGGGTGTTTTTCTCATTTTTCATCAAAAGAGAGGCGATCTGGTGCATCTTTTCGTCCACGATATCCGCCACCATATACAGCTTGGGGAAATCCGCCGAAACTCCTACATCTTCCCTGATACGGTAAAGGCCTTTTTCGATATAGCGCAAAAACCTCTTTATCGAATCTCGATAACTTTGAAAATTGCGATTCGTAGGAGAGCGTGAAAACCGGTTTCCCGCTTTCAACACCTCTTGAAGGCTTCTTTTCGCCTCTTCTTCGGCCTGGTCGAGCTGGATGTTCCCAAGAACATCGATAAATCCGGTCCATTCTTGCTCATAGGGTTCGCTGGAATCGGTGCGTTTTCCTTTTCGCTTGACCTTCCCCGCTTTCTTTTTATCGTTGATTTGATTATCCGGTGGTTCGATTCTCATCCTTTTCGCTCCTCAAGTACGGGATTATATCATTATTATCGGCGTGATCCTAACGATCCGTATGTTTCCCGCCGGTTCGTGGTACAATTGGGTAACTTCTTCGAGGTGATGACGATGGATTTTGTTTGGGGAATCCTAGTCGGATTGTTTCTATCCACGTGCATACACTGGCTGTTTCTAAAAAAACAGAAGGCGGAAGCGGCTAAGGATAAAATGGGCGATTTCCATCAGCTTTCACTGAAGGTGAAAGATATGGAGATTCGAGTCCGTTCGCTCGAGGATCAAGTCTGGAAGACTTAAACCGCCGACTCATAATGGGTTTTTGGGTAAGCCGTGGATCAGGCTCGGGTAACATAAAATCTTGCATAATGACCGCTTTTACTCGCGCGGGTCAAGAACGAGTAAAGGCTATTTTTCATTTGGCTATTTGAAAGGAGAGAAGATGAGCAAAGAAAAATACCCTGAATTTTCTCTGGATCTGATTCGGGTCACCGAAGCCGCAGCGATGATGAGCAGTCTGTACACCGGTTTCGGCGACAAAGAAGCGGTCGATAAAGCCGCAGTCGACGCTTTGCGTGGGATGCTGGACTATATCAACATCCGCGGCACCGTTGTGATCGGCGAAGGGGAAAAAGACGAGGCTCCAATGCTCTATACCGGCGAGGAAGTGGGGAGCTGGGAACCGACTGCTCCCGAGATGGATATAGCGGTCGACCCGATTGACGGGACGCGACTCGTAGCCTACGGGTTGCCCGGCGCGATCGCCGTGATCGCGGTGGCCGAGAGAGGGAAGATTTGTCCCTTACCGACCTTCTATTCTTACAAGTTGGCCGTCGGTCCCGAGTTGAAAGGTCAACTGGATATGAATGCCCCCATTCGAGAGAACCTCAGGGTAGCCGCGGCCACACTGAACATCAAAATAGGGGACTTGAACGTGGTCGTTCTCAACCGAGATCGGCATCAAGGGCTGATCAAGGAAATCAGATCTGTCGGGGCTCGTATCAAACTCATCACCGATGGCGACATCGCCGGCGCCATCGCGACCGCGACACCGGACAGCGAAGCCGATATCTACGTCGGAATCGGCGGTTCTCCGGAGGCCATACTCGCCGCCGCAGCCCTAAAAACGCTGGGTGGAGAGCTGCAGCTCAAACTATGGCCCTCGTCCGAACAAGAAAAGAGCGCCCTCGCAGAAAAAGGGTGGGATTTTGAGAAGGTATATCACACCAACGATCTCGTCAGCGGGGATCACGTGCTGTTTGCCGCGACAGGTGTCACGACCGGTGATTTTCTCAACGGCGTACGGTTCGTAAAAGGTAAGGCCATCACAGAATCGCTGGCCATCCGCTCTCCCAGCAATACGATCCGAAAGATCATCACTTACCATGACCTGAACACCAAAACCTTACGGGTGAAATCGACAGAGGGTGACGAAAGGTTCATCGAGCTCAACCGCAAAGTGCGGATGGGCAAGTAAACGGATCGACCCGTTATATTACCGAGCGTTTTGCCGACTTCCCCTCGATCATCGCGCAAAAGGCCTTCGCCAAAGAGGGGTCAAATTGTTTGCCCGCGTTGTTCAAAATATCTTTCAAGGCGCATTCGACAGTCTTTTTTTTACGATACGGGCGGTCCGAAATCATCGCGTCATAGGAATCGGCCAGCGAAATAATCCGAGAGACGAAAGGAATGGACTCTCCTTCTAGCCGATTGGGGTATCCGTTCCCGTCCCACCGTTCGTGGTGGTGCCGGATGTAGAGAACGATATCGCTCAATTCATCCGAACTTTGAAGAACCTCTGCGCCCCATACCGGATGATTCTGTATGATTTGATATTCCGATGAGGTTAACGGCCCCATTTTACCCAGGAGCTCTCTGGACACCAGGATTTTTCCGATATCGTGAACCAAACCCGCCCAATAGATACGCTGGATCAAGTCCGATGAGATACCCAATTCCTCGGCGAAACGCGCAGATAGGGAGGCGACGTTTTCGGAATGACCTTTCGTATGGGGATCGTAGATCTCCAATATCTTGATCATACCCATCAACAAATCTTTCTGAAACTTCCCTTGAGCGATCGTGTACCGTTGCATCGCGAGAAAACCGGAAGCCAAATTCGACAGGGCTTGGGCGACCTCGGTGTCCCTTTGGGTGAACCGTTTGTCGGAATAGGCAGAGATGTCGATGCTGATCCCGCCGACGAGAGATTCTCCGATGAACAAGCCGATCACGATGGAATGCGCGATGGGCTTCGTGAATTGGGCAAGTTTTTCGAGCTCGGTCGCATTCATCTTGGGCCGGTTGTCCGAGATGATGTCTTCGACGACAGAGATCTTCCCTTCCAGGGTGAACTGGGACTTTTTCAGTCTTAACGTCTTTAGGTTCGCCAGGTCATGGCCTATCGCGTAAACGAACCGCCAATCCTCTCCCTCAAAGAGAGAAACGCTCCCGTAATCCGCGCTCGGTATCACCGTCAACGTGGTGTTCAGCAGCTTTTCGAAAAAGGTTTGGTCTTTTCCCTGCGCCGCCTCGGACAGCAGTTTCGAAAGCTCTATCAGTTCGAACATCGTGTAGTTTAATCCCTCCACTTGCAGGAGGGTCTTTTCCAAATCCTCTGTGGTGGCCAGGAGCTGTTGGTTAACGCCTTCGAATTGTTGCTCGTTTTCCGTTAAGGCCAAGTTTTGGCGGGATAGCCGCTCGTTTTGCTCCTTGATTGTCCTTATCGCCGCTTCGATTCGCCGACGCAAGACGGAGTTCCAAATGAACACGGAGATGAGCACCCCGAAGGCTATTAGGGAGAGGACAAGAATCAAAGCCCAGGGTATCGTATGCGTTTTCGGGACTCCAAACCAAGTACTTTCGAGGTTCGATTGCTCTTCTTCGGTAATGAGATCGATTCCACGATTCAGGAGATCGAGCAATTCCTTTTGATCCGGCCTAACGACGGCGTACACGAAATTTTTATAGAAAGGAGGAGAGATTTTGAAGTCCTGAGCCTTAGAATATGCTTTTAGCCAATACAAAGCGACGGGCTCGTCACAGAGGAAGACGCTGATCTCCCCTTCGATCGCGGCCAAAACCAACGCTTCCGTCGTCGGGTACAGGACAAGATTGGCTTTGCCCGCATTCCGTTCCAGGTACTCTTGCGAATAGTCTTGCTCCACCACGCCGACCCGGTATTTTTGGAGGTCTCGAAGACTCACGATCGAGTCGATGTGGGAGCGGTAAAAGACCGAGGTAGGTATTTCTAAGAAAGGTTTCGAGAACAAATACCTCTTCGACCGTTGCTCGGAATAAAAAATCCCTCCGACCACATCGAAATCCCCTTTCTCGAAACCCGCGAGCGCGTCTTTCCACTGGCAGAGTTCATAGGTCACCGAGAACCCGGCTTTTTTTCCGGCTAAGCGCCAAAAATCGACGAAGTACCCCTTGGCCTGCCCATCGCTTTCGAGTATCTCGAAGGGTACGTAAGATAGGTCCCCCACGAAGCGAACCTGAAGCGTGGCTATACTCATCGTAACAGTGGCTATCCAAAGGAAAAACAATACAAAGCGAAATCGCATAACGCCCTCTCGTCATTTTTTTCTACACGAAGTCGGAAATGCCTCAGAGAATTATAACATACCGAAGAAAAGAAAGGTAACGGGGGTGTGTGTCAAGCCATGGGGTGTAATCAAGAAACAAGGCCAGAATCGATTGTACATATCAAAAAAACAGGGTTCACACGGAGGGCACAGAGAAAACAGAGAAAAGATTCTTGTGAACGCCCTGGGAACGCCGAACTTTAGTTCGGCACAGTTTTTGTGAACGCCTTGGGAACGCCGAACTTTAGTTCGGCACAGTTTTTGTGAACGCCCTGGGAACGCCGAACTTTAGTTCGGCACGGTTTTTGTGAACGCCTTGGGAACGCCGAACTTTAGTTCGGCACAGTTTTTGTGAACGCCCTGGG
>MWEM01000037.1 GCA_002071085.1 Thermotogota bacterium ADurb.Bin062
GCCCCGGCCATCGAATGGGCGGAAAAGGGGATCCCCGTCTCCGCCAATTTGCGGCAAATTATGATGGACAACTATATGAAACTTTTAGAGTTCGACGCCACGGCGAAGATATACCTCAACGACGATCTCCCTTACGAGGTCGGCGAGACCCTATACCTCAAAGACCTGGCGCGTACCTTGCGAAAAATCGCCCAGGAGGGTGCCTCGGCGTTCTACACGGGGGAAATCGCCCGTCAAATCGTCGAAGAAGTCGGCAAGCGAGGTGGCCTATTTACTCTCGAGGACCTTGCGAGCTATGAGGTCAAGGTGAGAACTCCCGTGAAGGGAACCTATCGCGGATATCAGATCCTCTCAACCCCACCGGTCAGTTCTGGTGGCGCCCATCTGATCGAACTCCTCAACATTCTCGAGAATTACGACTTGTCTGCAATCGGCGCTAATACTCCTCTCTGGGCGCATCTGTGGTCGGAAGCGATGAAGCTGGTCTTCGCCGATTTGTCTAAGTATATGGCCGACACCGACTTCATCACGGTACCGCTGGAAGGGATAACCTCCAAAGCCTACGCGCGTGAGCGAGCCAAAGAAATCAGCTTGACCGGGCCGATGCCTACCGTCATAGCGGGAGATGCCTGGGCTAACCAAACAGGTAGCACGACCCATCTGTCCGTAGCGGACAAAGAAGGCAATATGGTCGCGATCACCAAGTCGATCAATTCTTTCTTCGGTTCCGGCGTTGTCATTCCTGGGACCGGCATTTTAATGAACAATCATATGGACGACTTCGACCTGAGACCGGGTTCGGCGAATTCTATCGAACCGAAAAAACGCCCGCTCAGTAGTATGTGCCCGACGCTCGTGATGACCCCCGATGGCCGCCCGTTTATGGCGATCGGTTCACCCGGCGCCTTCCGTATCATCACCACCATCGCCCAAGTGATCAGCGGCGTGATCGACCACGGTATGGACATTAACACCGCCATCTTAGCTCCTCGGCTGTTCCGGACCCACTCCGGGCCGATGTCGGTGGAAGGTCGTATCTCTTTAGCCACTTATGAAGCCCTGCGCAAAATGGGACACGAATTGGACGTCCGCGGGGATTTCGATAATTTCTTCGGTGGCGTACAAGCGGTTCTGTACTTACACGATCAGAACGTTTTAGTCGGGGGGGCCGATCCAAGAAGGGATGGACAAGCGATAGGCTATTAACCTTAAGATCGCGGGGTAACCTTCAAGGCGTCAAAAAAACCGGTCGATCACTGGGGGAATGTTCGTGCTCCATAGACGATTCCTTCTGTCCTGTCTGCGAGCGAGCTCGTAGTACGCGCGCATTACAAAAAAGCAAGCGCAACACGCTATGAGACCGTTTTTCGAAAAGAAAGAATAAAACGGGTCCAAGGAAATTCGGTACGCCATATCGCGTTGTTAAGAGGTCGACGAATGACCACGGGAGGGGGCAAGTACCTGCACCCCGTATCTACGGAGACGCCCACTCTGTGCCGATCCCTCAGGTTCCGAACGCGTATATAAGCATTTTGGGATTCGAAATTTGATACTTTACCGCGGCTTTTGGTATCACTGTGACACGCACGCAGAGGATGGGTTCTTAAAAAAAGCGGACGATAATCCGTCCGCCAAGAGAAGAAACGTTGTTTCTAGGGATTTTTATGCTTGCACGGATGAACGCATCCGGGAAAGCTCAAGTTTCAGACTATCTACCAGTTTTATGGTGGAGGCGCAACGCTTGTCGTAGTTTTCCTGTGTCTTGGCGATGGCGTAATGGACTGTGGAATGAGTTTTTTCGAACCATTTGGACAATTCCAACACGGGGATGCGCATTTGTTTATGGGCGACGTAGATCGCGACCTTTCTAGCTTCGGACACCTCTTTTTTCCGTGAATCGGAGGTGAGATCGGCCTTAGTGAAGCCGAAAGCCTTTTCCACGATAGAAAAATACCGCTCGCGCTCGCTTAAACGGATGATCTGGGCGTCCGCGCCGGAAAGGGCGGCCCGATCCTCTTCTAGAACCTCCTTCAAGGTGTGTATATCGATGCTCTTCCCTTGTAGTTGGTTCATCATGATCAGTTTGACGATCGTGCCATAGACCTTCCGTATGTTGTCTTTGATCGCGTGGGCCAGGTAAGAGACGACCGAAGGAGACATCGTGATCTTTTCGCGTTTTGATATCTTCTCGATGATGCGTTTGCGGGTTTCTATATCCGGCGCGTTCAATTCGACGACCAAACCCATCTGGAAGCGAGATATCAACCTTTCGTGGAAGGTGCCTAGGTCTTTCGGCGTTCGGTCGCTGCAGAAGGCGATCTGTTTGTTCGCATCGAACAAGAGATTGAAGGTGTGAAACAGTTCGTTTTGGATCCCCATTTTACCGATCAAAAACTGTATGTCGTCGATGAGGAGAATGTCGATCGAGTGCCTGTACTTATTCCGGAACTGTTCTATTCTGTCTTGTTTGATCGATTGGACGAGCTCGTTCATAAACTGCTCGGAACTCAGGTACATCACTTTTTTTTCCGGAAACTGCGAACGGACTTCGTGTCCGATGGCTTGAAGCAAATGGGTTTTGCCCAGCCCAACGTCTCCGAAGATGAATAGCGGATTATACCGACCAGGCGCTGCCGAGACGGATTTCGCGCTCTGGAAGGCCAAAAGGTTCCCGCCTCCCGGTATGAAGTCTTCGAAGGTGTATTGATTGTTGAGAGAGCAGATTTCCAGCGGCTTTTTTCCGGTGAATCGGGTGGGAGTCGATTTCACTTCCCCGTTTTCCGGTTCATCGGTGAGTAGCGCGTCTCTAAGCTCAAAAGAGAATGCCGGGCCAAAGAAGGATTTGACGGCGCTGGACAGGACCTTGCCATAGCGTGTAAGGATCCAATCCTTGACGAAAAGGTTGGCGGTCTGTAATACCACGAGGTTTTTATCTGTCAAGATCTCCAAAAGCTCTAGCGATTTGAACCACAAATCCCAGTGTTTTTTATCGACGTTAGAACGGAGATAGGCGAAAAAATCAGTCGGTGCGGATTCGATCTGTGTGTTCCTATTTTGATTCTCCATAAGAACCCCCGATGAGGAAAAGAGTGGAGGTGTTGACCCTACCGGACTATCATACCAATCGAGGGGCGTGAGAACAAGGGTCTATTTGTAAAAGACGGGGGTAAAAAATCCCAAAACAGGAATTTTTACTCCTTCCTCTTGACATCCTACGCAAAAAATCGATATAATCAAGC
Organism: Thermotogota bacterium ADurb.Bin062; assembly: GCA_002071085.1. Lineage (GTDB taxonomy): Bacteria > Thermotogota > Thermotogae > MWEM01 > MWEM01 > MWEM01. The sequence continues at coordinate 3,240 of MWEM01000037.1, forward strand.
GAAATTTTTGGGAAACCTGAAGGAGGACGCGAAATATGAAAAGGACATATCAACCTTCCAGAGCAAAAAGGAAGAGAACGCACGGGTTCTTGGTCCGTATGCGTACCACTAATGGTCGAAAGGTGATCGCAAACCGCAGACGATCCGGTAGGAAGCGCCTGGCCGTTTGATCCCGGGCAGTTTTTGAAGAAACACGCCTTTCCAAAAACGCAGCGCCTATCGAAAGACTCCGAGTTCGTTCAGGTTCTTCGCCGCGGGAAGTCGATCGAAACCCCCTATTTTGTTCTTCTGTATTTGGAAAACCCTTATGGAAACGACAGAATAGGGATTTCGGTCAAGAAAAAGTTTGGTAACGCGGTTAAGCGAAATCGTTTGAAACGATGGGTCAGAGAGGTTTTTCGGACACGCGGAAGAAGAGGAAAGGAGACTGGCGGCGCGCATTTTGACATGATCATACTACCGAGGAAGAAGTTGTCCTCGAGATTCGAGGAGATGACGTTTGGGGAAATTGCCAAACCGATATTGGAGTGTTTTGAGAAGGTTGATAGGATTGCCCGCGCAAGGGATGACGCAGCTCATCCGATTCTATCAGAATAACATTTCTCCGTTAAAACCTTCATGTTGTCGTTTTTACCCCACTTGCTCGCATTACGCCTTGGCAGTTTACGAGCGTTTCGGCTTCCTGAGAGGGTCGTATCTTGCTTTGAAGCGGCTGTCGAAATGTCATCCGCTCCATTCTTTTGGCGTGGATTTACCACCGGAGCGCCTATCTCTTTTTGAGAAAAAAAGATAATACGGTATGCAAATGATTCTCCCAGGAGGAAACAGGATGAAACGTGCTTTTGCAATCGCCATCTTATTCTTTGTCTTTGCCTTGACCGCCTTTTCCAAAAATGAGTTTTCGCTCGTCTACGTGGACGGGTTTCTACGGATACAAACCCGGATCTCGCAGCTTACCTTCAATACCCGGGAAGGGGCTTTGAACGAGATGGCGCTGACGATGGAGTCGTACAACAAAATATACGGGTATGGCGAGGATGGATTCGACCTTTTTCTGAACGGGAAGAAGATCACGCCGGACGGAGTGTCCATCAATGGGCGAGATGCGGCTTCGTTCGCGGAAAGAACCGTGAGCTTGGAAGAAAACGAAGGCGTGGTTATCGATTTCCATTACGGCAATATGATCAAGCGCGTTACCGTGCCCTACGGCCCGTACTATGAAATGTCCATAGAGCTTCTCGGGGAGATCCCCGAGGGGCTGACCCTTTCGCTGCCAAGACTTGCGGACTTTAATCCGAACGATAACACGGACCGGGTCAACGAAACCGGAAAGGTGTTCACCTCTTATTATCAAAGAACCGTCGCGCTCGCGGTATGGGCGATAGAGAGAGGGCGCACAGCCTTCCGTCTCGATGGGTCGAAGCACGCCAACGAGCTCCCGATCGCCTACGACGGTGTAAAAATCAAGGGATACGTCGGGCCGGCAAAGAAGATGACTTTCCTCCAGACGGTCTTTCCGGAGGAGTATGTTTGGTTGTCGCGAATCGTGAACAGCTATCCGAAAGCCTCTTCTTGGTACGATCCGCTTTTCTATCTGTTGGTTTATCTTATGGACTGGTTGTACTACCTCACAAAGAATTACGGCTGGGCTCTGATCCTTTACACCATCATTGTCCGGATGGCGCTCTTCCCACTCGCTTACTCCCAGACGAAATCTATGATCACGCGGAAGAAGCTCGAAAAAAACGCGGAATACATCAAGATCATGAAAATACAGGACAATCAAAAGAAGCAGAAAGAGCTGATGGATTTTTACAAAAAGAACAAGGCCAGTCCCGCCGCTGGTTGTCTGCCCGCCCTCTTGCAGCTCCCGATTTTTTTACTACTCTACGCCGTTATCCGTTACGAAAGCGAGCTCTTCGCGTTCGGCCCCACGTTTTTCTTTTGGAGAGACCTATCGATAGGCGGGTTTAAAGAAAATATCTTGATCGTGATAATTTCCTTCGTGATCAATTTTTTCAACACCCTCATCACCAGCTCGGATACCAAACAGGCGAAACAGGGCTTGCTGATGGCGGGCGTTTTTCCCTTCCTGTTCATTACGCTGGCCACCGGTTTGCAGATATACTGGGTCACGCAGAGCGTTATCCAGTGGGCCATCACGTTCTGGATGTTCAAGAGAAGCGACACTCAAGGCATTACGATAAGGGAGTTTTTACTCAGCTTCAAAAAGTGACAGGTGATAGAGTTGAAAGAGTTCGTGGTATCGGCAAAGACTGTAGAAGAAGCGGTGGACTCTGTCAAGAGAGAGAATGGATTTCGAGAAGGAGAATTTGAGTATCGAGTAGAAGACCCTGGCTCCAGAGGGTTTCTGAAAATAGGGTCGAGGAACGCTTCGATCTCGGTTATCGTCCGAACCGAATACTACGTCCGGAAGGTCAAAGAGTTTATAGAGACCGTCCTATCCTTCTCCAAGTATGCGCCGCAGTCGTTGGCGGTTAAGGCCGAACACCGGGATGCGAAAATCTTCGTCCATCTCGACGGGGCGCATTTGGGGCGGATGATCGGAAAACACGGTAAAACGATCAGCGCCCTGCAGCATCTGGCGACCATCTTTATCAATCGGATCACCGACACGAAAATGACGGTGTTGATCGACGTCGGCGACTACAAGGACAGACGGAAAGAGCTGATAAAAAGGATCGCGCGAAATAAAGCCCTCACGGTGATACAAACGGGCAAAAGCGTGCAACTGGATCCGATGTTTGCCTTTGAACGACGTATCGTCCACGAGACGATCAAGTCGATATCTGGGGTGCAGAGTTTTTCAAAAGGCCTGGAACCGTATCGTTACGTCGTGATAGAACCCGAAAAGAAAGGGAGACGGAAGCATAGGACGTCACCAAAAGGAGGTGTCATAGACTTTGAAGATCATCGTTCGCAAGCCGGATGAGGTTCCCGTCGTGCGGTATGACAACCCGGAAAAAGCGTGGAAAGTCACCAAAAGAGTGATGGTCGGAGAAAAAGAGGGAGCGCGTCATTTCGTGACGCGGGTTTTCACCATCGAACCCGGCGGATACACCCCGAAACACACCCATCCTTGGGAGCACGAAATCTTGGTCATAAAAGGAAAGGGAACGGTATTTACCGAGGAAGGCGACCGAGAAGTGGAGCCGGGTACCGCGTTGTTTGTCCCTCCCGGGTCCGTGCATCAACTCTCCAACCGTTCGGACGAGAACTTCGTCTTCGCCTGCGTGGTTCCTATGGAAGGAGAAACCTAGCCCCCGCGCTCTAGAACAAGGGGTCCGTTTTCATGGTAGAATACCTCAAAATTTATATCTATTAGAAGAGGTGGTTGTGTTGACCAAGAATGAAGTCTTTGGACAGATTAAAAAGATTATCGTCGAGAAGTTTAATCTCGAAGAAGAGGAGATCAAACTGGGCTCTTCTTTCGTGGAGGATTTAGGGGCGGACTCGTTGGACCTCGTTGATCTGGTGATGGCCTTAGAAGACGAATTTGGCATCAAAATCGAAGAAAACGACACCGATACGTTGAAATGTATAGAAGACGTAGTCAATTTCATCTACGAAAAGCTGGGTGGCGCGGCCGACGAAGAGGACGTCACCGAGGATGTGGATGAGGACTCCGATGAAAAGGTCAATGCCGACGAATTAGATGAATAAACGCTTAAGGAGAGGGCGGCCGTCCCGATGCAGCGACGACATCGTTCCAGAAAAGGCTTTTCGTTATTGCTGGAACTTTTGCTGGCAGCCGCCCTTTCTTTTTTTTGTTTCACCCTCCTATGCAGCTGGTTTGAACGAAACGCGCGGATAGAGAACACCCGTAAACGTATACGTGAGGCGCGAGATACGTTCCTCTTTCAATACGCCCTCCTCGAAAACGGGTATTCGGCTTCAGAAAAAGAACCGGTACGACGGTACGCCTTAGGACAGGAGACCGTTATCGAAATATACGAGATCTCGCTTCCAGAACTCAACCGATCTATAGAATGCGGGATAATCATCCAAAAAGAGTCAGGTGAATGATGGACACAACCCCATTGGAAGTTCTAAAAGAATCCATATTTCATCTTTTGCGGGCCGGCCACGACCTCCCGGCAGGCGATCCTGTGCCCTTTCGGATAGGCCCCTCTCCCGAACGGAAGTTCGGCCATTTTTCCACCAACGTGGCAATGGCCTACGCGAAGGTATTGAAAACTCCTCCTCGGCAGATCGCCCTCTCACTGGTCAAGGGGTTGGAAGCCCTTCCCGATATCGAGAGCGTCTCAATAGAAGGTGCCGGTTTCATCAATATGCTCCTCAAACCCTCGTATTTTCAAGAGAGGGTCCTCCGAATCCTACAAGGAGAATACACTGCCAACTTTTCGTTATTCCCGCCGGACCCGATTCAAATCGAGTTTGTCAGCGCGAACCCGACTGGCCCCTTAACGATCGGTCACGGTCGACAAGCCGTTCTGGGCGACGTTCTGTCTTCGGTATTCCAAAAGGCCGGCGCGGCACTCACGAGAGAATACTACTTCAACGACGCGGGAAAACAGATGAAACTGCTCTCACGCTCGTTATGGGTTCGGTACAACCGGCTCTGTGGAAGCGAATACGAGATCCCGGAAGGAGGTTATCACGGCGAATACCTATCCGGTATCGCCGAAGGTTTGTATCGAGAGAAGGGCGACGCATATCGCGACCGATGGGACGATTCGATAGAGGCTCTCTTCACGGAAAGAGCGAAAAATGAGATATTTCAAATGATAAAACGGACGTTGGAGTCGATCGGCATCCGTTTCGATGTGTACTATACGGAAGGTTCCCTATTTCGAGACGGCACCGTAGATGAGGTCTTGCGGCAATTGAGGGACCGCGAGGCGCTGTATGAGAAAGATCAAGCGCTCTGGTTCAAAACGTCGGATTTCGAGGAAGACCAAGACAAAGTTTTAATACGTTCCGATGGCATGCCCACGTATTTCTTGACCGATATCGCCTACCATTACGCGAAGTACCGCCGGGGCTTTTCGAAGGTATACGATATCTGGGGCGCCGACCATCACGGACACATCGCTCGTATGAATGCGGCGATGAGGGCCTTGGGCATACCGGAGGGTTTTTTTAATGTCATTTTGCACCAGATGGTCTCTTTGCGCCAAAACGAAGAGATCGTCAAGATGTCCAAACGGTCCGCCCACTTCGTCTCGCTCGACGAATTGGTTCAGAAAGTCGGGAAGGACGCGGTCCGATACTTCTTCGCGATGGTGGACAAAGACAGTCAGTTCGAGTTCAACATCGATCTCGCGCTGAGCCGCTCGATGGACAATCCAGTTTACTATGTCCAATACGCGGTCGCTCGAATCCATTCGCTATTCGAAAACGCCCGGAATAAGGGGCTCCTTTTCGCTGAATTTCAAAACATAAACCGGCTGGACTCGGAAGATGAAACCTTCCTCATTCGAGACCTGTTGTTGTTTCCCGAGATCATACGAGAAATCTGCGCCACTCAACAAATCCATCGGTTAACCAACTACCTTTACGGATTGGCCTATGCCTTCCACAACTACTACACCGGCCACGTATTCGTGGACCTCAAACAACCGGAGCTATCCAATGCGCGGCTAAATCTCGCCTCCGCGTGTCAAAAGACGATAGCGGAAGGCCTGAAGCTTCTGGGAGTCAGCGCTCCGGAAAGAATGTGAAAATATGAAAAGTATTTTATTGCGCAACGACATTATCGCTGCGCAAGCCACGCCGTTCGGAGTTTCCGCGATAGCAGCCGTGCGGGTCAGTGGGAAAGACTGCCTACCCCTCGCGCTCGAGTTTTTCTCTCAGAAAACGGGAAGCGCTAGTCGGACCCTCGAGCCGGCTTCCCTTCGCCCTCGACGCCTTTATCACGGTTTCTGGAAGAACGCGGAGGGCCGGTGGGTGGACGAAGTTCAGATCGTGTTCTACCGGGCCCCTTTTTCTTTTACCGGAGAGGATATGGTCGAGATTTTTACGCACGGCGGGTTTCTCCCGGTGAAGATGGTTCTGAAGACTTTGTTTGAAAAGGGTGCCCGTCCTGCGGAGCCGGGCGAATTTTCTTTCCGGGCCTTCGTGAATAAAAAGATAGATCTCATCGGCGCTCAAACCATCAACGCGCTTATCCATACGGCCTCTCCTTCGATAGAGGAAGTGTTGGCCCGCCAGCTTTACGATCGGCAAGAGCAACCGATCTTTGATATTCGAGAACGCCTTCTCGGGTTGTCCGCTTCGCTGGAGGTGGCCTTCGACTATCCTGAAGACCACGATGCCGAGCATCCTGACAGAATCGCGCAGGCCGTCGCCAAAATCGCCCAGTCGCTGGAAGCCGTCATCGAGAAAGCTGAGATCGCCGAACGCTTGAATCAGGGGTTGAGCGTCGTCATCTGCGGCCGACCCAACGTGGGCAAATCGACGCTTCTAAACGCCCTGCTGGGAGAAGATAGAGCCATCGTGTCCGAGGTACCGGGGACAACTCGGGACTATCTCAGCGAGTCTTTCCTCTTTCAGGGTCTATACATCCGGTTGGTCGATACGGCCGGTTTGCGCGAAACGCGCGACACGATCGAAACACTCGGTATACGAAAGACTCTGGAGCTCATCGACCGAGCGGATTTGATCCTCTATCTGCTCGACCCGGAGGTCGACTCGAACGAGGAAGCGCCCGGGATGTGGGAAAGCCTGCGGAAAAAGCGGAAGATCATTCTGATCAACAAGCGGGATAAATATCCTGAAACCGATGAACTGGAATTGGCGAAGGCGTTGAAAGGAAAGATCGAAGCCTTAACCGACCCGAACGCCGGACCGGATCCGGTTTTCTCTATCTCGGCCTTGAACCGAACCGGCTTAAGCCCCCTTAAGGAGAGGATGAAGGGCATCCTTTCTGAGGTCTCGAGCGTAGAGGAGGGAACGATGTGGGTTCCCGCTTTTCAGATCGATCTTTTAAAACGGGCGCACACGATTCTATGGGAAGGAATGGAACGATTTCGAGAAACGGGGATGTATGAGACACTCGGGCAGGATCTGCGAGAGACCGTTGAGATCCTGGATGGGATCACCGGTCGCTCATTCAACGAAGATATCCTTCAAACGATTTTCAGCCAATTCTGCGTAGGGAAATAAAATGATCATCCGCAGCATAACGAACGAAGACCTTTTCAATTTCTACGAATGCCCTCGGCGTTTCTTTCTTATGAAAGAAAACGGGTTTTCTAGTATAGAAATGGACCAATCGATCAAGGTGAGACATTTCGAAATCGCCCGGGGCTTTTTTGACGGGAAGCCGTACATAGACGCTGATTGGGATAGGCAGAAGACCCTCGAGGCCTTGCTTCGGCGAGAGAGCCTGTTGTTCCCGCTCCTCACAGGCCGACTCTACGAAATGGATGTGGAGATCAAGATGGGCGGGCTCCATTGGTGCGGTGACCAATACACCCTATTGCTGCCCTTTCTCTCACGGGAGATTTCGGACCGACACCGGACGACCGTCTTTTTGGCCCACTTGCTCCTCAAAGAGGTAGGGATTCCGATGGCCGAAGAGGCGCTGTTTTTGGGCCGGTCCAGAAACGAGCGTCTGAAGTTGAGCGAGAACGCGAAACCGAATTTTATTGCCTTTATGGAAAGAGGTTTCGAGAATATGGGAACGGTTTTTCCGGCGACTTCTAAAGCCTGTATTTCGTGCGTGTTTGGGAATCAATGCGGCGTGATCGTCCCAGAAAAGCGCGACTTGCCCTTGAAGGCCTTGTCCGGAGTGACTACCTCGACGCTCGGGGCTGCCGAACTTAACGGCATCCGTACGCTAGACGACCTGTTGAAAAAACCCCTGACACAGGACTTGATAGAAAAAATCAAAGGCATCGAGAAACTCAAACTCAAGGCATACGCCTTTATCAACGATCTGGTTTTGATCGCCAAAGGTTTCGAAGCGCCATCGGAGTGGGCGAGGGGAGAGGATCTGTACTTCGACATCGAGGCGGATGTCACCCCTTATCTCTTCGGATTTCGTACGCGGGACGACTATCTTCCCTTCTTGGTCAAGGAAGAGAGGTATTACGAACGCGTGACGCGGTCGATGTTGCGCTTTTTGAACTTGCGTGCGAGGAATGTGTATCATTTTTTCGAATATGAAAGAAAAGTGTTGGATCAGTTACAGCAAAAAACACAAATTTCGCTGGATCGAATCCAGCTCTGGGACGTTTATGATATACTTAGGCGGAACATGATCCTTCCTATCCAGCATTACTCCCTGAAGATGGTGGCAAAATGGTTGGGATATGAATGGAAAGTGAATCTGGAAGGACAAAAATCGATCCGACACTTTCGCCAATGGAAAGAGAAGAACGATCACGGGGTCTTGCGGGCCATTTTGCAGTACAATGAAAGCGATTGCCAAGCCACGGAGATCGTCAAGAGATGGCTAAGCGATCCGACCGCGTTCAATATACCGGTGCGGTACCTGTCGAAGGATGAAGAGCATGGAATTATTGTGGGAACTCAATGAAACGGATGCAGGGAGAAACCGGGGGGCCGATCGTTTGTCCGGCAAGAGTTTTTTTATTTTGGATATGGACGGGACGGTCTATTTGGATCACACTCCCTTACCGGGCGCCGTAGATTTCGTTCGTTGGCTGAAAGCCAATCAGAAGGAATTCGTGTTTCTGACGAACAATTCCTCGAAAAGCAGGGAGACCTACCACAAAAACCTATCCTATATGGGGTTCGAGGTCGAACGCCGGAATATATACACCTCCAATACCGCGACGATAGAGTATCTCGAAGACCATTTTCCTGGTAAGCGCGTCCTGTTGATGGGAACGTCCGACGCTGCCGAGGAGTACAAAAAACGGGGCGTTGATATCGCTCTACCCTTCGATCGATGTATGGACGCCACTTATGATGTGGCGGTTCTAGGATACGACACCGGATTATCTTACGAGAAATTAAAAAACTTTTGCCTGTGGGTAAGAAGGGGATTATTCTATATCAGCACCCACCCCGATATCAACTGTCCTTCTTTGGAGGGACCTTTGCCGGACAACGGAGCTATGATCGAGTTAATCCGCGCCTCTACGGGACGTAGTCCGGACTTGATTCTGGGAAAACCTCAGGCAGCGACGCTCCAGATACTCTTGCGTCAGTTTGGGAGAGAAAAGTCCGAGACCCTGATCATAGGCGATCGCCTTTACACGGACATCCGAATGGGCGCGCAAAACGGGGTTGATACGTTGTTGGTGCTTTCGGGAGAAACGAAAGAACAACCGAGCCAGAAGGGTGAAACCTCCGAAAGCGCGGAGTCAGCCTTCCCCACTTACGTGTCCCGATCGTTGTCGGATATCCTGGCGTTCGTCTCGAAGAGGGAGGTATAGAATGGTAAACACACTTAGAAAAGAATTCTCTAAGTTTTTGAGGGATTACTTTTCCGAAAGAAAAGACAAGATCGTGAACGACGAGACGATGGTGAGCGATTGGAAAATCGGTCACAAAGAGGTGAGAGACCTATTAAAAAGGATGGTCCTCGCCCTCGCGCTCGAGTCGGATGCCTACGATCGAGAAAAGATATCTGATGAGGGAGAGGCGGCCCTCAGTCCTATCCTTTTAGGGTTTGCCGAAATAGGCGAAGATAGTAAAGGGCGCCATCTTTACGTTTCCTTTGATACCTTGAAAAACCTGTTAAGGCGTGTATTTTCCAAACTCCCAACGCTTTTGAACGAAAATGAGACCTATCAAGCTTTCCAAGAGTTGACAGGGGAGAAGGAGATCGACCCCGGCCGCTTGAAAAAAGCCATATCGACCTATACGCCGCTGATTCGGTTCTTTGAAAACGATCGAGGAGGCGCAGCGACGCTCAATCTCTATCGGTTCTTCTACCCAGAGCGAGAGGCTTTCGTTTCGAAGACCCTTCTAGAAACAACCGCTCTCAAAACCTCCTTCTTGCGAGAAGAAAAGAGGGGACTGTTTTCCAAAAAAGAGCAATCGGGTGCGATCGATCCCAAAGGGATCATAGAGACCGCTTTTGCGCTCACTTTCTCGGAGATCGGCCGGTTGATCATCCCTCTTCAAGAACTCTACGCGCAGAAGGCGTTCCGTAGTTATTTCGAGGAGGACCGGCTGCCATCTTTTATCGAAAAGGAGCTGCCATCTTTTTACGCGCATCAACCGACCATCAAAAAGGGTGTTCTCAATCTCTTTCCAGAAAACTGGATCGACGTAGATAGTGTAGAGAGAGAACTCAAGCAAAAGATGGCAGAAGGAGCGGATCCTAACGGTTGGCTGAAACAGAGATACCCGTTTCTCAATAGGTCCGAGATCACGACCTTGATCGGCCTATTTGCATCACCCTCATCGTCGTTTAGCCCCGCGAGAGTGTCCAAACCTGAACTTTCAGAGAAGGCCTCTGCGACCGGCGCAAAAGAGCCGGATGCGCTTTCGAAACCCCAACAGAAGAATACGGTGGCTGAAGACCGAGAGAAAGAAAAAAGCGGATCGACCTCCGTCGCGGCATCAGATACGGAACCAATCCAAACTCAGGTACCCTCATTCGGAATAGAAAAGACGGCTCAAATTGCAGAAGTCGAGCGGCCCGGACCACCGGTGTCCACTTCGAAACCGGAGGGGGTCTATGAAGCCGGCGATCGGAGCGCCGGGGCACGTGACGAAGGTATCGGCGACTTAATCCGCCACTTGGCGATAACCGATGGGATCGTTCCAGAAAAGGAACCGAAGAGCGAAGCGCCACCTCAGTCTCAACGTCGGGCTGAAAACCGTGTTGAAATGCCGAAAATCGGAGACCGATTTCCGGACGGCCGAGAACAAATAGAGGAGGCCCCGCCCGGTCCACCCGTCGACGTGAGGTTCAGACCTGAGGAGTCGAAGGCTTCGCAAAAGTCCCAAAGTGTTGACGCGCTCCCGCTAGAGAGCACGGTAGACTCCCCCTCTCTCTTCAATGTGGAGCCAGACATCGAAGCGCTCGAAATCGTACGTGAACCTCAGACCGAAGACGACCATACTCGAAAGATCGACTTCGAGAGCCTCGAATCCGATATCGACGCGATCGATCGAACCGACTTCGTAGCGGACAACGATAGGGAAGAGGTCGAATACGATCCGGGCTCCGGAGAAGCGGAAAGCCTACCGGAAGAAGATTCCCCCTTCGCAATACCGTTTGAAACGAACCTTGTTCCTCCTTTGGATTTTTCAGTCGCCGAACTTCCGGAAGACGAGGCGGAGAAAACTAAAAAAGTCTCAGCGGAGGAAAAAAGCCTTTCGGGTCATCCGCCGAAGGAAACTGAAGAAACTCCGGCCAGTTTGCAGGGAAAGATCATCACCGTGTTAACTGATAACGAAGAATTGAACGCGAAGATCGGGCTACTCAGCGGAATGACCGGTTTTGAATTGCGCGACAGCCTCGCGTATTGGTCAGATATTGCCGTTTTCGACCGTGATTTCGAGTACCTGATACCGATTGCGAAAAATACCGGGATGAAGATCTACCTGATGCGCGATTTCCTGCGCCTATTGGGTCTATCCTAAAAATTAGGAGGAAGTAAGGTGAACATTTCACATCGGTTTTTCCTGTTCTTCGGGATCATTTTGGCGGTCCTGATCGGGGTATTCATATTGGTAATGAGCTCGAACACGCTGTTGAGAAATGAAACTGGAAAGATGTCCCAAACCCTGGATCTCAGCGTAGAGCAGATTGTTTTTAACAATTCACTAAACACGCTGGCGCGAAAAACATCAACCACTTTACGTCAAATCTCTTTGCTCGGTTACGCGGACCGTTTAGAAAACGTTCAGCGTGTGAAGGGCAATTTCGTAGACCAACTCAAAGATATACGGAATCAGGTGAGCGCTTTATCTCAAAACGCCGTCCTTTCGAAAGACCGCGGGCTTTTTTCTGTTCAGGAGGTCACCCAAGCCCTTTCGGACCTCGAACGCGAGTTTTCGTCGCTCATTGCTTTAAAAGAACGGGAGATCAAGGCGGTCGAACAGCTTCAAGCGTCCAATCGAGTAACTGCGGCTCTGGAAGCCGAGCGCTTGGAGGTATCGCAACGAATTTTCGAAGCGGAAAAAAACCGGGACGACGTTTTGGAAAGATTCCTTGCCGAATACGCTTCGATGACGGAAGAGTATGGTAGAAAACTGGCTAGCCCCGAGGTGATAGAGCAGATCAACGCCGAACTCGACGCCTCTTCGCTACGTCACTTCACCCTCTACGAGTTCGAAAGGCTTTGGGATCCAAAGTATATCTCAGGACTAAGGCAGCTACAACGGTTCAACCAGATGAAACTGCATATCCGAGATTTCATGTCTCTAGCCGTTCAGCGGGAAGACTTCTACGCGCTCTTGCAGGAAGATGTGTCGAAAATCTCGGCGGATGTGGATAGTCAGACGGCGATCGGGTATTTTATGATCAAGCTGTTGGAGGCGCTGACGGTCAAAAAATCTCTCTCTTTGTTTTCGGAAAAAGCGCAAGCCTATCTGTTGTTGCACCAAAACGCAGCGAAGGCTAACTTGGCTTACACCGATGCGTTGAAGGAATCGACCGCCTACCAGAACGAGGTTTTCGACTATGAGAGACAATCTCTCGAGCTCATCAACGCGGAACTATCGCCGATGATGGAGCGCTTGGACTCTATCCTATCCAAAAATGCGGACGACGCCCGGGCTGCGCTTCTGGACTTGACGAAAAGAACTCAAAATGACAACCAGGCCCTTTCAGAAAAGGTGAACTCTCAGATGCGGGTCATACTTCTGCTCACCTTGGGCGCGATCTTCGTGGTGATCTTAGTCCTGGCTTTTCTGTATTTAGGCGCGCTACGACCTGTCGCAAAGCTATCGAGCCTCTCACAGAAACTCTCGCAACTCGAGTTAGGAATCGTCTTCCCAGATAGGCATAGGAAGGATGAGATCGGAGTTCTGGAAAATTCTTTAAAAAAGATGGTGCAAACCATCCGGAACACCTTACAAAAAACGAAGTCAGTGTCAGACGATTTAGTGGGCGGTTCCGAAAAGGTCCTCGTTTCGGTCAAAAAGAACCGCGAAATCTCCGGCGAAATCAGGTCCAAAATCGAGGAGATCAACCGCGCGATCCAGGAATCCCAAGCCAACTTACAAGCCGTTTCTACCCATACGACCGAGTTGACGCGCGATAGCGAACGGTTGGTATCGGATGTGCAAGCGCTGATCGCCACCGTGAACCAGCGGGTCGAGGGGACAGAGAGAGAACAGCAGGCCATACTGGCGACGACGGCCAAAGCCGAAAGCATCGGTGAAGAGGTCGCCGGTAACATCTCGAGCATAGAGAATCTCAGATCGATCACCGGTGAGATCGAAACTTTCGTAGACAAGATCCTGAACATCGCCGAGCAGACCAACTTGCTCGCCCTAAACGCCGCGATCGAAGCGGCGCGAGCGGGTGACTCTGGGAGGGGGTTCGCGGTTGTCTCCGAGGAAGTAAAGAAGCTGGCGGAGGAGGCGAATACCACCTCCAAGGACATACGAGAAAAGCTAGCGACTATATCGGACATGATCGATCGCGTGGTCGATTCGTCCGCGTCCAGCAATGAAAAAGTGAGTTCGATGTTCGCAGAGACCGCGTCTATAGGCCGCGTGATCCAAGAGATGGTGACCTCCTTCAAGGATGCGACGGGTGCGATGGTTCAAACGTTACGTAGTATCGGTACCCAAAATGAACAGGTCATCAGCCTTTCCAAACAAGCGGACACCATCGTCGAACGGTTTAAGCAGCTTTTTATCCAAATCAACAGTATGAACGCCTCTTTTAACGACAGTTCAAAGGCGGTCGAAGAGTTTTCGGCCCTCTCTTTCCAACTGGTGGAGATGTCGAAGAACCTTTCCGAAAGCGTACGGGTCTTCAAGTTCTGATACGCCGGTAGGAGATTAGGGTGCGGGATTGAAAAAAGCCACGATTATCGCCGGTATCGTCGTCGTTTTGCTAGTCTTTTTAACCGTCGTTTTTCAGAATCGTCGTATCACACTCACCGTGACGACGCACCCTTTCGTTAAAACGGAGGAGCTGCTGCTCGCCGGCTTCCCCTACCCGATCGTTCCAATCTATAGCGCGAAAGACGATTTCTTGACGGAGGTCCCCAAAAAGACCTTCGAAAAAGTGTCGACCGGCGATCCTATAGCCGTGTTCGAAAAAATACAAGAGGATTTTAACTATCAGAAAGCGCAGGCGGACTACGCGCGGTCGCTTCTACAGGATGGCCTGGCCGTTCAAAAAGAAAAAGAGGTCGCGATGCAGCTCGCGCTAAACGAACTGAAAAACACGACGACGCTTAGCCCGATCAACGGCTACATCATACGGTCTTTCGCGATAGAGAATACTTTTGTGAACAAAGGGACCCTGCTGTTCGAGCTGATACCCGAGGACTTCGGCTTTTTGATACCGGTCGAAAAAGGGCTCCAGGAGCGACTAAAATCAATGGATGCGATCACATTGACCTTCCCACGATTGGGGTTGTCCGTGTCATTAACCGAGATGAATTACATCTATAGAGACAACCAATGGTGCCTTTCTGTCCCGGGTTCTCGGTTTAAGGGCCATATTCCCTTAAAAGAAGAGACTTGTACCCTCTATGTGTATTATCCGGCGAACGATTTGGCGTGGATTCCGGCGCGCTTTCTGGATTCCGGGAAGGTTCAACGAGAGGATGGCACGTGGATACCGGTCGAGGTCTTTCCGGTTCCGGATGAAGAAAGCGCGACGAACGATGGCTTAGTACTCGTCAAAGGATTGACTGACGGGATGAAAATAACAGGCAAGAGGTGAGTGCCATAGCGGTGATCGATATCTCCAAACTTATTCTGCACGCGTATCAGTTAAACGCCTCGGACGTCCATTTGAGCACCAACGAAAACCCGGTCTTTCGTATTTTCGGAGAGCTGAAGCGCCTGAAAGAGGTGGAACCCTTTTCTTCCAACGACCTGCAGAAGAGTCTCGAGATTTTATTCGGGCAGATAGGGTTTACGCCGCCTACCAATAAAAAGGAGGTAGACTTCTCTTTTGGCGTGAAAGACCTAATCCGGATTCGAGCGAACGTCTATTTTGAACGCCGCAACTACGCGGCCGCGTTTCGCATTATCACCAAAAAGATCCGGAAGCTGGCGGACTTGAACGTTCCGATCCTGCTGCGGGAATTAGCGGAGCGCGACCGTGGGATGATTTTGGTTTCGGGCCCAACCGGAAGCGGGAAGTCCACGACCATTGCGGCGATGATCGAGCACGTCAACGAATCGAAGCCTCTGCACATCCTCACGATCGAAGACCCCGTGGAGTACGTCTTCGAAAACAAAATGTCCATCATCCACCAAAGGGAACTCGGGTTGGATACCCTATCCTTCGCCGATGGGCTGAAGTACGCGTTACGGCAGGATCCTGACGTGATACTCGTCGGAGAAATGCGCGATCTGGATACGATGGAACTGGCGTTGACAGCGGCGGAGACCGGCCATTTGGTTTTAGCCACGATCCACACGAACTCTGCTCCAACGGCTCCGGAGCGAGTTATAGACGTTTTCCCCGCGCACCAGCAGAAACAGGTCGGCCTACAACTTGCCAACTCCTTGATCGCAGTCATCTATCAGCGATTGGTGCGCCAGGTGGGCGGAAAAGGATTTGCGCCGGTCTTGGAGATTATGATGGTGACGGACGCCATCCGCAATCTCATTAGAGAAGGCAAACTCCATCAGATAGAAAGTCTGATGGATACGGGTAAGAAATACGGCATGATCTCTTTCGATTACGCTTTGATCGATGCAGTTAAACAGAAGAAGATCTCGAAGGAAGACGCGTTTTTGTACTGTCGGAGCGTGGAAAAGATGACGAAAGAACTGGGTCCGTTGACCGAAGCGCTCCGGGAATAGGGGGCTTCGTCGTTTGTCCATAACCGTTTTTAACCCATTTAGTCCGACTTTCTTACAGGCTTTGACCCATACCGCCCCGATCCACGAAATCCCCGTGGATGTTCTGGCGTACGTCGGAGATGCCGTGTTTAACCTGCATTGCGTGTTGCTTTCGATTGGAGATGGCAGAAAAGAGGTGTCGAAAGCCAGTCTTGCCGCTTCTCTATGGAAAAGCGCCGAAGGCCAGAATCGCTTCCTACATTCCTTGATAGACGGCTTGAACGAAGAAGAGGCGGCGGTGGTCAAACGCGGACGGAACTCGAAAGGCGCCAAAAAACGCGGCAACGATCCCTCCTATCGCAACAGCACGGGCTTCGAGGCCCTGGTCGGGTACCTTCTTCTGTCCAAGCAAGAGACACGGCTCCAGGAGATATTGGATGCGCTCACCCGTTTCTGTTCCGAATCGATCCCGATTCCTTGAATAAACGATCCGAGAGGTCGATAAAGAGGAGGTAGTCCTGCTTGGAAAGATGGGTGAAGGAATGGATATTTCGAGAATACAGGTCAACCAGGCATTAAGGGAAGAAAGGCCGGGATCGACTGAGGGCGTGACCGGAAAGGTCCTTTCCCGTCAGAATAACACGCTTGAGATTTTAGTCGGAGATAACGTCGTGAAAGTGGAAGCGCGGGCCGCCGGGAAGATCGTGCCGGGAGACGTGGTGCAGGTTTTTTTCGGAGAGGACACCCTACGAACCGCCCGCCTAGGTCAAGAACGGCCAAACCCTGTGACTGCGAAGTTGATAGACGTCTTTTCCCTGTCTTTTCCTTTTCCTTTAGACGAGAATACGACGCGTATCGTCGAAGGTTTTTCTGACTCGGAGAAGATCGGGTTTTCGCGCCTGGTTAGCGAAATAAACCGAATAGTGGGCTCACTTCTACAGGAAACATTGGCTCAAGGCGCTCTGGAAACGGCCGAAGGGACT
Organism: Thermotogota bacterium ADurb.Bin062; assembly: GCA_002071085.1. Classification (GTDB taxonomy): domain Bacteria; phylum Thermotogota; class Thermotogae; order MWEM01; family MWEM01; genus MWEM01. Next base: position 20,120 of record MWEM01000037.1, read on the forward strand.
CGGGACTCCTTTTTTTCAGTCAATACCGACGAGCTGAGGTCCTCTATCGTGGAGCTCGCACTGCGCGTCAAAAATACGGGAAAGGCCTGGCAAGAATTACCGCAGAGAATAAAAGAAGAGATCGTGAAAGCGGCGTTGATCGATCCTTTATTAAAAAAAGCGGAGTTGAGAATAGGAGGCGCCATCGCCCCCTCGATAGCCGATAAGGCCGGTAAAGAGGTTTCGGCTTCCGATCCTCATCGTTCGGATGAGAAGCACGCTACCCCTCCCCCCGATCGACCGGGTTCTGAAACGCGCGCTGTGTCGGCTAAGTCAATCCCTTTTACACAAGACTCGACACCCGCATCGGAAACGGAAGGCGCTCCTGAAATAGCGCGTGAAGGCGTAGCGAAAGAATCGATTTTCGCGCGGCTGCGTCCCTCTTCGACGTTTTTGTCATCTTTAAGTGAACATAAGACGACTGCGGCCAGACAAGACCCCGATAGCGGCTTTCGCCCATCGGCGCCCTATCGCGTGGACCTACCCTCGAAGGCGATTTGGTCTTCTCCTCCGCTCGCAGAGCCGATTACGGTGACTCCGGGTTTGCATACGGCACCGGCGGAGGCCGACGAGGTAACGAAAACACAAGAATTGGCGTCACCAATACCGGACCTCAATGGTTCGATCGAGTCGAAAGTCGTTGACTCGAATAGACAAGAGATAGTGGGAAGCCCGTTGGTAGGGGATGACCAGGCGGACGCGCTCTTGGTCCGACTCGTGAAAGCTTTGAAAGAAGTTCTT
>MWEM01000038.1 GCA_002071085.1 Thermotogota bacterium ADurb.Bin062
CCGGCGGGAGGAGAATGTCATCGCCCTCCCGCCATTCTCTCCGTTTTTTGCGACGAATTTTCCTTTTACCCCCACTCACCCTTGAAAACACCGTCTTTTATACAGGTGTGGGTCAAGTTTTGGGGTGACTAAGAGGTTCATCGCGGGGTAAGTGGTTTTTACTACCCCGCGATCTGCCCTTCCCCTTCTACGCCGCGATGCCCGTGTGTGGTAATCGCGGGGCAACCGAAGGGACCCCGCGATCCTCACTTTCCTGGGAACGCCGGATTTAGTCCGGCACGCCTTTTCTTTTTCTGGGGTAGTCTTGTCTCTTGCCAGTTTTTCCTCTGTGTTCTCTGTACGACCCCTTTTTTTGATTTTTGGAACGAATGAAAACCGGGGTATCGCGCCGTCGCGAAGAGAAGGAGCGCTTACGCCGCGATGCCCGTGTGGGGGTATCGCGCCGTCGCGAAGAGAAGGAGCGCTTACGCCACGATGCCCGTGTGGGGTATCGCGCCGTCGCGAGAAGAAGGGGCGCTTACGCCGCGATGCCCGTGTGGGGGTATCGCGCCGTCGCGAGAAAAAGGGGCGCTTACGCCGCGATGCCCGCGTTCTCTGTGCCCTCTGTGCGAACCTTGTGTTATCGAGACAGGCCGAGTGGAAGTCGGCCCCACTAAAAGAAGGGGCGCTTACGTCGCGATGACCACACGGATTAGAAACTGTGCGATTGTTTCTGGCTTTGTTTCTTGATTACACCCCATAGCTTGACTCGCACTTTATACACGAAAATGCACCGAAATATGGTAAAATAGCAGATATGAAGACGATCGGCGAGGTCATCGACGGACTTTCGAGGAAAAAAGGAGTTTTTTCGGAGATCAAAGTCAGAACCATATTCACGCGCTGGGAATCGGTCGTCGGTCCGTTGTTGGCCGAAAAGACCAAACCGGTTTCCTTGAGTCGTGGAGTTCTGACGGTCTGGTGTGCCGAAAGCGTTTGGGCCTCGGAGCTGAAGTTTTACACGAAAGATATCCTCGCGAAGATGAAGGAACAACTGCGAGACGTCCGGGATATCCGTTCGATTAAGATCGTCTATAAGGAGTGAAAGGGTTGTCGAAGGATTACGGAGCTAAAAATATCCAGGTTTTGAAGGGGCTGGAACCCGTTCGGAAAAGGCCTGGGATGTATATCGGATCCACCGGTAAGGCCGGGTTGCACCATTTGGTCACCGAAGTGGTGGATAACAGCATAGACGAGGCGATCGCCGGTGTGTGCAAAAACATCGAGATCACCCTTTTTGAAGACGGGAGTGTGGAGGTCAAGGACGATGGGAGGGGCATCCCGGTTGGGATCCACGAAGAGGAGAAAAAGAGCACCCTCGAACTCGTGATGACCGTCTTACACGCCGGAGGAAAGTTCAACAAAGAGAGCTATAAATTCAGCAGCGGTTTACACGGTGTCGGCGTTTCCGTTGTGAACGCCTTGTCGGAATGGCTTCAGGTTTGGGTGATGCAAGGCGGAAAGCTGTACACGCAGCGTTATGCCCGGGGGGTTCCCCTTGATAAGGTGCAAGAGGTGGGAGAGGCGGAAGGACACGGAACGATCGTGCGATTCAAACCGGACCCGACGGTTTTCACCACCACGCAATTCGAATTTGAGGTCTTGAACAACCGCTTTATGGAGCTTGCCTTTTTGAATCCGGGACTCACCATAAAATTGAAGGACCTGCGGGAGAACGAAGAGATCAAATACTGCTTTGAAGGGGGGCTGACGGAGTTCTGCGCCTACCTTTCCAAAGGCTATAAGAATCTCCATCCCAAACCCATCTATCTCTCCGGAAGGTACAACGAGATCGAAGTGGAAATCGCGCTCCAATACATCCTGAGCGATGAGGAGATCATGCGGACCTATGTGAACGATGTCAACACGATCGAAGGGGGAACGCACCTCACCGGTTTCCGAACCGCGTTGACCCGGCTGGTCAATGACTACATCAAAAAATTCTCTCTACTGTCGAACGGAAGACAGCAAAAGACGAAAAAAGTCGAGAAAAAAACCGAAGAGGAAGAGCTCGTCATACAGGGCGGAGACATACGCGAAGGCTTGGTTTCTATTCTGAGTTTGAGCGTTCCCGAACCGCAGTTTGAGGGCCAGACCAAGTCCAAACTCGGCAACGAAGAGGCGCAAGAGGCGGTCGCCTTCGTGGTGCGAGAACGGTTGTCCGAGTACTTCGATATGTATAGCGATGTGGCGCGCCTCATCTTAGACCGCATCATACAAGCGGCCAAGGCGCGACTGGCCGCGAAAAAAGCGCGGGAGATGGTGAAAAGAAAGAACGCCCTGGAGTACTCGACCCTCCCCGGGAAACTGGCGGACTGCTCGACGAAAGAACGCGCGAAGTCCGAAATTTTCATCGTGGAAGGGCCTTCGGCGGGTGGTTCTGCGAAACAGGCTCGCGATCGGGAATTTCAAGCGATCTTGCCCTTGCGCGGGAAGATCCTGAATGTCGAAAAAGCCTCGTTAGAAAAGTTATTGAAAAACGAAACAATTAGTGATATTATTACGGCAATAGGAACCGGCATCGACGACACCTTCGATATCGAACGCAGCAGGTACGGGAAAGTGTTCATTATGACCGATGCGGACGTCGACGGCGCACACATACGGACCCTGCTGTTGACCCTATTTTTCCGGCATTTCCGGCCGATGATCAAAGCCGGTATGATCTATATTGCCTTATCCCCGCTTTTCCGCGTTGCGCACGGAAAGGACGAGTATTTCGTCTATACCGAAGAAGAGATGAGGGAAGTCACGAACCAATTGAGAGAAGCAGGTAAAAAAAACATCTCGGTGCAACGGTACAAAGGGCTGGGGGAGATGAACCCCGAACAGTTGTGGAAGACAACGATGGACCCACAAAAACGGAGGATGGCCCGGGTCTCTTTGGAAGACCCCGAGTTGGCGAATTCCATTTTAATGACATTGATGGGTTCGGATGTGGAGGACCGACGACGTTACATCCAGCATCACGCGTTACAAGTCACCAATCTCGATATATAGTCGGTGGAGACCCCCTTGAGACTCAGGGCCCTATCCGGTTTGACGATACTGTTGGCTTTGGGGGTATGCGTGATACTATGTTCGTGGTTCTATCGCAAGACCTTTGAAAAGCGAAATGTCCCGATCGAGCGTCTCCTCATTCTCAATGCCGTGGGAGAGCCACACGGGTCTTCAGGCATAAATAACCCCGCCCGGACGAGTTCGAGCTCTTTGGAGAACCAACTGAGCCGGTATGCCGGGTTTGGGTACCTTTTCTATATGGACGGCCTGAATCGAGTGTTGAGGCCGCTGGTCGGGTATGAGTGGGCGGGGCAGGAGATTTATAACGGGAAGATAACACTCCTATTAAGGGAGCAGCAGGCGGTTTTTTTATCTGAAACCGAGGACGGCGAAAGGTGGCTGGTCACAGACCAGGGGCGTCGGTTTTGGCGGGTGCATCCGGAGGACGAGCGTATCTATGCGGACCTGCCCGTCTTTTTCGGGGGCACGTGGAAAGAGCAGGAGCCGGTGATCGCGCGGTTCCTCACCTATTCGATGACCTTTCGCAACTATGTTTCCTCGGTCAGTGTCACCGAGAAGGTGTTGTACATCCGAAACGGCGTTCTCTTGATCGTGAACCAATGGGAGAACTTAGACCGCTTGAATCATAACGAATTCATACGGACGATGAGACAAAAGACAGCCTATGACTTGTACAGCAATGGTTTATTCTTTCCCATAAACCGTAAATGATGAAGGAGGGAAAATGGCGGAATCCACAGAAGTGTTAACGGTCGTCGATATCGGTTCGCATACGCTGAAAGGAGCGGTCGCCGGCTTTGAAGGCGGGAGAACAACTATTTTAGCCTATTCGAGAACGAAAGCGAGAGGTTTTGAGCAAGGCGAACTGAAAGATATCGTCGCGCTGAGAGAATCGCTGGAAACCCTTTTAAAAGACTTGGGAAGTCAATTGTCGAAAAGAGTGGATTCGTACTTTATCATCTCTTTCGTGGAAAAAACGACGTTTTTAAGCGAAGAGACCCGTAACTTAGAGATCAGCCCCCGTGAACCGGTCTTGATCAACGAAGACCACGTTTATGAGCTGTTCACACGCATCGCCAGCCAAACGGCCCGAAAAGATGAGCCGGAAGAAAACTATCGTCTTCTCGACCCACGTAGGGCTGTTCAACACGTCATCCCCCAGAGGTATCTCCTCGACGAAACCAAAGGGGTCCTCAATCCCATCGATATGGAAGCCTCCGTCCTGGGCATGAAGGCCTCCATCCTCTCGATAGACGCGACGGTCAAAGACTCGTTGACGAATATTTTTTCCGGCATCGCGGGCGAAAAACCGACCGTTTTCATTAGCCCCTTCGTAGCCTCTGAGGTTATCTTGAACGGAAAAGAAAAGGAGCGCGGGGTCGTTTGTCTCGATATCGGCCACTCCTTTCTCACCGTCAGCGGCTACCTCAACGGGTCGGTCTTTTTCCTAAAACCGCTCGATCAAGGGCTCAGGCACGTGATCAAAGATATCGCGCAAGTGTTCAAAACCTCCTTCGACGAAGCCGAGCGGATGCTCATCCAATACGGGAAAATCGCAATCAAAGATACCAGCAAAGATACGATCACCTATACGCTGCTCGACGGAAAGAGCAGCAAACAGATCACACGGGCGCAGTTGGCGATCGTGATTTACGCGAAAACGAGGGAGATCATGAACGCGGTGAAGCGGGAGATGCGCGCCATCACCTTGCGGATGGCTGAAGAAGGGGAAAAAGGCATTCCCGGCGGACTCGTGATTACGGGAGCGGGCTCCAAGATAGACGGAATGGTTGAGTTCTTGCGGGACGCCTTCAAGCTGCCGGTTCGAATCGGTCATGCAGGCACGGGCGGAACTGACTTTCAACTTCCAGACGAACTGCTGGATCCGACCTTTTCGGCTTGCGCTGGAAATATCTATTGGTTCCACACGATCGGTGGTTTGGAAGCGCTGGAAGGCCACGCCCTCTCCTCCTCCTTGTCAACCTCCGAAAGCGAGGGCAAGCCATCCAGGAAAAAGAAAAGCCGAGCCGTTCGCAGGCCCGCACGAGAAAAAGAGGGGCCCGGTACTTGGAATAAGATTGCAGAATTCTTAAAAAAACTGGTTTAATAGAGTATACGGGAACAGGGATAAACGGAGAACAGGAGGAGGGGGTTTTCTTGGCTTTTGAAATAGACGACGGGAAGGATATCCGAAGACCACCGAAACGCAACCCGACCATCAAGGTCTTCGGTGTCGGAGGAGCCGGTAACAATGCAGTGAATCGTATGATCGAAAGTGGGATTCACGGGGTCATTTTCGTAGTGGCGAATACGGACTTGCAGGTGTTGGAGGACGCCAAGGCCGACATTAAAATCCAGCTGGGTAAAGAGCTGACGAGAGGGTTAGGCGCCGGTGGGAATCCCGATGTCGGGGAAAAGGCGGCCTACGAAAGTAAAGACGATATTTTGGCGGTCTTGGAAGACACCGATATGCTCTTCATCACCGCCGGACTGGGAGGGGGAACGGGAACCGGCGCTGCACCGGTCATCGCGAAAATAGCCAAAGAAATGGGCATCCTGACGATTGGCACCGTCACAACCCCTTTCTATTTTGAAGGCGTCAACCGCTGGAACAACGCGAAAAAGGGTTTGGGGAAATTGAAAGAAAACGTGGATACCTTGATCAAAATTTCCAACAACAAGCTGCTCGAGGAGTTCCCACAGGATATCACCGTTGTGGACGGGTTCCTGAAAGCGGATGAGGCGTTGCACCAAGGGATCAAGGGGATCAGCGAGGTCATTACCCGTAGAGGTCTTATCAACCAAGACTTTGCCGATATCGAGTCGGTGATGAGAGATGCCGGTGTCGCGTTCTTGGGCATCGGTATCGGGAAAGGTGAAGACCGCGCGCAACAAGCCTCGGTCAGAGCGATGGACAGCAAACTACTGGAAAGGCCGGTCGATAACGCGACGGCTGTTATTCTCAACATATCGTCTAACAAGAACATCACGATGAAAGAGATGAACCTGGCTGCCGCCGTCATTCGGCAGCGGTGCAGTGAAACGGTCGATATGAAGTTTGGCTTGATCTTGGACGATGATCTGCCAGAAGACGAGGTGAGAGTGACTCTGATCGCTGCCAAATTCGAGGATAACGAAGACCTCTTGAGTATGGACAGCGATATCCCTGCGGTCTACCGCATGGGATTGAACGAGTTCCTAAGGGGGGATTGATCGTTGTCTACCTCAATTTTCCAATATAAACGTTTAGGCGAAATCCTGATAGAAAACCAGTATCTCACAGAAAAAGAGATCGAGTTGGCGGTCAGCTTACAGAAGCAAGAGAAGAAACCGCTCGGGCAGATTTTGGTGGAGAAAGGGTTCGTCACGTGGAACGACATCGCTACGGCGCTTTCGAAACAGTACTCGCTCCCCTTTCTAGAGTCGGTTGCCGAAATCGAGCCGGATCCCGATGCGCTCAGCATCCTCAGTAAGCACAACATCGAAAACTGGCGGGCGATTCCATTTTCAAAAGACGAAGACCGCAACCTCAAAGTCCTGATCGATCAAACGAACAGCCTTCCTTCGATCAAAAGAGATATCCAGTTCATAACCGGATACACCCCTTCCTTTTATATCGTGTCGAAACCGAACCTGGATTATTTGCTGAAGGAACTGTTCGGAAGCGCTATCGATTCCGTTGAGGATTTGAAAAGCTCCATCGAAGTCACTTCGGGAAAGCCACAGGCCGTGATGGAATTGGAGCCCTCCGCGCAAATGGGTGATATCGACAAAGAGAGCACCGCCGATTCCGCGCCCGTGATCAAATTCGTGAACGAAATGGTTATGGGCGCCGTCACGCAAGAGGCTAGCGATATCCATATCGAACCTCAGGAAAAAAACGTGCGGGTTCGCTTCAGAATCGACGGATTACTCCGGAAGATTGCGGAGTACCCCGTCAAACTGCACAGCTCGATCGTTTCGAGGATTAAGATTATCTCCAAGCTGGACATCGCAGAACGCCGGCTTCCGCAGGATGGCAAGTTTTTCGTTCGGGTGAAAGGGGAGCAATACGACTTGCGGGTCTCGACCATGCCTTCCATTTTCGGAGAAAAGATTGTGTTGCGGTTATTGCGGGTCTCGAATTCTACCAAACGACTGGACGACCTCGGGTTATCCGATTACAATTACAAACGACTGTCCGCCCTTTTGGAGTCTCCGTATGGGATTCTGCTCGTCACCGGTCCAACGGGGAGCGGGAAATCGACCACTCTCGCAGGGGTATTGAATCAGCTCAAGGCGGTGACAAACAATATGATCACAGTCGAAGACCCGGTGGAGTACAGTATCACCGGCACCACGCAATGCCAAGTGCAACCCGAGATCGGGTTAACCTTCGCGCGTTATCTACGCGCTATTCTACGCCAAGACCCCGATATCATTATGGTCGGAGAAATCCGGGATAAAGAAACCGCGATTCTTGCGATGGAAGCCTCGATGACCGGTCACTTGGTTCTCAGCACGCTCCACACGAATACCGCTTCGGCCGCGATCTATAGACTGGTCAACATGGGCATCGAGGCCGACGTCTTGGGGGTTTCCCTCATCGGTATCGTGGCGCAACGCTTGGTGCGCACGCTGTGCGATTCGTGCAAAAAAAAGGCGCCCCTGGCCAGCGAAGAGATGGAGAAGGTCGCCACACAGCTCCTCCCAGGTCATTCGGAATACAGCGTCTGCGTTCCCGAAGGCTGTCAGCGTTGCAGAAAGACCGGTTATCGCGGTAGAACGGCGATACATGAGGTTCTCATAATGGATAAGAGAATCCGCGCTTTGATGTTGGAAAATACCCCCGAACGCATCATTGAAGAAAACGCCAGGAAAGCCGGAATGCGGACGATGTTTGAAGACGGAATTTACAAAGCGTTGATGGGAATCACTTCGATCGACGAAGTGAAGAGGGTTGCGGTTGAATAAGCCCGTCGAACCACCAAATCGGACCTCCAAAGACTACGTTTATCACACGAAACCGCCGGAGGTCATCCGCGAGCAGTTGCGGGAACGAAAAGAACGAAACCCCAAAGGCAAGCGAACGCGAAGAATAGTTTTTTGGACGGTGCTTTTCAACCTCGTGATCCTTTTCGCTATTTTCGGGATCGTTTTTTTATCCGGACAGCGCGGGCAGAAGTACGAGTATATCCAGAACGTAACCCCGTTTGTTTTACGCATTTCCGCGGCGGGCGAATACGTCTACGGCGAAACGCCGGAGATCATTATTCGCATTTCGAACAGCTCGTCGAGCCTGCGGGAGTGTTCGATAGAAAAATTCGAATTCTATATAAAATCCGAGACCAAAACCGGCAAGAACGTGTTCACGTTCGTTTTTCCGCCTAAAAACACCTTCTTGCTGGATCGATACGATTCGCGGGCGGTCTATGATTTTAAGCGTGACCACCCGATCTTCGAGTTGCAGCCGGGCGGCTATTATATCGTGTGTCGCTTTGTCGTGAACCACACGCCGGTCGAACTCTCCAAGCCTTTTTCGATCAATGAAGTGATGAGCACCACGCTCTTTTTACGAGATGATTTCTGGACCCCCGACATCGGGGACGGCGCCCCGGAGTCCCGGATAGACGCGTATATCCGCATCAGGAATAGCGCCCCTAAAAGCCTCCATTATCGATTTGGCGCCTACAACCTGAAACTCACCCAATCAGGGAGCGTTGTGAGGAGCGTCAAGGAGGATGTGTCTCAAAAGGAGGTTTTCTTGTCATCCGGTGAGTCGCTGGATATTCCGTTGCAGCCGATGCGCGCGCCAGACCTCGTCGGGGATTATATGCTCGAATGGTCCTTTTTCATCGACGACCGCTTGCAAGAAGGCCAAAATCGAGTGTACGTCCGAGAGCTGTCGTCGACCGTGGCCCCGGAGAAGTTGCGGATCTTGTCTTATTCTGTCAAAGCCGTGGCGCAAGGTGAACGCTATCAATCGGAAATACTGTTGGCCAATGATCTCAACGATCCCCTTTTCTTACGTATAGAGGGCTTCGCCTTCTATATCTATCGGGACCGTAGTGAACTCTATCGCTATCAGGCGGAAAGAGCCCTCAATGCGCTCGTGCCGGCCCATTCCACTCGGACCATCTTTAGGTCCGAAGAGTGGCGGGAGTTGCGATTTGATAGGCCGGGGACCTACCTCATCCGCGTGGTTCTAAACACAAATCAGGGAGAGAAGGTCTTTGAGGAAGAGATCTTCGTTCTCGAAAAGCCCGTTCGGACACCTTAGGAGGAAACGATGAAAGAAACTGATTTCAAAGTGGCAAGGGATCCGCTTTTAGGAGAAATTCGCCTGTCGCCTCTAGAGATGCTGATCGCCGATATTCCCTCTATCCAACGGCTCCGGAGTGTTTCACAGCTGTCGGGAGCCGAGAAAGTCTACCCTGGCGCGACGCATACGCGCTTCTTGCACTCGCTGGGCGTGATGCATATCGCGGGGCTGTACGCCGAACACCTGCAACTCGAACCGCACAAAAGCCGGCTCCTGCGTCTGAGCGGACTGTTTCACGACATCGGACACGGCCCCTATAGTCACCAATTTGACGAGGTTGTCTACGCCCGAGCGAAGATCGCGGGTGGTCACGATGATCAGCGCGCGCGCATCTTGCGAGAGGTCGTGCCCGAGCAGATGCTGGAGGCCTATCGAAACCGGATGAAGGAGTATTGGAGAAAAGAGGTTCAGAAGGACCTCCGCTTGTCCGGTTTTCTCGAATCCGCCGCGTCGGATACGGATGAGGCGATCCTGGCGGCTTTCGCGGAGTTGTGTCGAGAAGTCAACGCGCTCTTCGAGGGAGAGGCGCTTGGCACGCCCTTCTTCAACATTGTGCAAGGCCCTTTGGGAGCCGATCGTATGGATTTCGTCCTCCGAGACGCTTACTATTCTGGCACCTCGCAATACGGCACCGTCGATTTGCAGAGAATCATCCGGAATTCTTCCATCGTTGCAGTCAAAGGGGTCGAACGTTTGTGTTACGACGAGAAGGTCATCGACAACATCTACGCGGTGCTCTTTGGCCGTTTTATGATGTATAAAAACGTCTATTTCCATAAAACTGCCCGGGCTGCCGACCTGATGCTCCAGAAAATCCTGGAGTTGCTCTACAAGCCCCTGGGACTGGAAGCCATCGTCCACTCGCCTACCGAGTTCGTCAAATGGTCGGAACCGTACTTTCTCCAGCAATTGTGGAAGCTCTATCACAACCGAGACACCCTTTCCGCGGAAAACAAAACCTTAGTCGAAGCGGCCTTCCAACTTTGGGAGGACTACTCTTCACGGAACCTTTGGAAGATGATCCGGGAGGTTTCCTTTTCGATAGCGGGGTTGGATCCCGGGTCGATAGCGAACAGCGTGGGTATGGAAACCCTCTCTCGTCTGAAATCGTCGATACAGAAGTTCCTCAATCAAAACGGAGAGCTTCAGCCCGAAGAACGCCGGCGTTTCGAGCATATGCTCGCCGCTCCGGAAGAGGTTTTTCATATCGACACCCCTTACAAGTTGAGCTTGGCCCACCCCGCGGAGTTCTTCACAAATCAAGTCTACATCGTTTCGAGCACTCAAGAGAATAGAAAATTGATCGATTTCGAAGAGTTCCTGAAAGAAAACCCGTTCTATCAGACCTTATCGAACAGCCTATTACAGATCGTCCGTATCTACGTGGACAGCGCCGATCGAGATTTGTTGCAAAAGTATCGCTTGGTGCCCAAAAAAGAACCGCTCAATCTCACGACACGGTGGTGAGGAATCTTTTGAAAAAACGGCGGATCACTCTGTGGTTTATCGATACCGCACTCATCCTATTAAGCGGCTTGGCCGCCCTTTTTATCCGTTTCGGATGGGACTTTGCCTCTATCGGCCGTTTTACGCCCGCGGTTCTGGTCTCCTCGTTGGTCGCCATCTGTTCGCTGTTTCTCAACGGGATATACCGCATCGTTTGGGCCTATATGACCACCCGCGAGATCGGGATCGTTTTTCGCGCTTTCGCGTTGGGTTACCTCTTCGTTTTCGTGGTCGATTTTTCCACCGATTGGGTTTTACCGCGGTCGATCGGGATCGTGATGTTTATGGTTGGCGCCATCCTGGTCATTACGTCGCGTATGTGGTGGAGCTGGTATGCGCATCGGGAGTATAAAACCGTTCGAGAACAAGCCTCACGTCGCATCGCCATCATCGGCGCGGGCGAATCGGGGGTGTCTCTCTCGGAGGACTTGCACCGTAATCCCCAATCCGGGAAGGTCGTCCTGTTCATCGACGATTCGGAACGGAAAATCGGAAGGGAGATACGGGGCATACGGGTTCTCGGACCGATTTCTCGTGTGAACGACTACGTGAAAGAGTATCGCATCGACGAATTGCTGATCGCGATGCCGAGCGCGCCTTCTTCGCAGATACAGAGGGTATTGTCTTCTATCGACCTTCTCAAAGTCAAAGTGAAGATCCTGCCGAATCTGCTGGAATTGATCGATCAACAGCCGAGCTCCCGTCTGCTCCGGGAAATATCGATCGTGGACCTTTTGGGGAGAGACCAGGTGGCGATCGATTTAGGGCAGATAAAATCGGCGTTCCATAACAAAACGGTGATGGTTACGGGAGCGGGGGGCAGCATCGGAAGCGAGATCACGAGACAAGTCGCAACTATGGGGATCAAACACCTGCTCTTGTTGGGCCGCGGGGAGAACAGTATCTACGAGATCGATCAGGAGATGACGAAAAAACACCCGTATCTGAAGATCAAGCGGATTATCGCCGATATCACCGACCAAGCGCGGTTGGAACAGGTCTTCGAAACCGAAAGGCCGCAATTCGTCTTTCACGCCGCCGCTCACAAACACGTGCCCCTTATGGAAGAGAACCCGTCCGAGGCCTTTCGCGTCAATTCGATCGGTACGAAAAGGCTGCTGGATCTATCGCTTCGCTATGAAGTGGAAGGCTTCTTGATGATCTCTTCAGACAAGGCCGTGAAACCCTCGTCTATTATGGGCGTATCCAAAAGAATGGCGGAGATGTATATACGCGCGAAGGCGGCCGAAAGCCAAAGCTCTAAAACGAGGTTGACCATCGTTCGTTTCGGAAATGTCTTAGGAAGCAGGGGCAGTATCATCCCGAAGTTCGAGCGGCAGATTAAAGCCGGAGGGCCTGTTACGATCACGCACCCCGAGATGCGGCGCTTCTTTATGACGATAGAGGAAGCCTCTTCGTTGGTCTTGCAGACCGCTGCCTTCAAAGAAAATGGCAGCCTTTATGTGTTGGATATGGGCGAGATGGTCTACATCAAAGACCTCGTCGAAAAGATGATCTCGCTCGCCGGCTACGTACCCGGACAGGACATCCAGATCGTCTATACCGGCTGCAGAGAGGGAGAAAAACTGTACGAAGAACTGTTCACCGACGCTGAGAAACCTGGGCCCACCGCCCACCCGAAGATCTTCCGTGCGCGGGAGGAAGAACCCTGCTCCGTAGAACAAGTGGAATCTTGGATTTTCCTATTATACGAAAGGGCGAAGAATAATCAGAAAGAAGCGCTACGGCAGCTCATCCATCAAATCATTCCGGAAAATTGCCTTGAAGAAGGAGAGGAGTACGATGCTAAGAGAACTGAAAGAGTATCTCAAACCCAAATCCGTTGAAGAGGCGTGGGCGATCTACCGAGATCCTGTGAAAAGCCCCGCTTTGTTCTTGACCGGCGGTTTGTCTGTCGCACAACGAGAAGACCAAACCACGAAAACCCTCGTCGACCTGAGCGGACTGTTGGGGGAATCGATTACCGAAACTCCCGCCGCCTACATTCTGGACGGGGGCGTCCGGATCGCCGATTGTATCAAAAAAATCGATATACCCTTCCTCCAGGAAGCGTTGCAAACGGTGGGATCGCGGCAGATACGGAATATGTCCACCATCGCGGGGACTCTGGGACAACGGTATTCCTGGTCGGACACCCTCACCGCCTTATTGGCGCTTGACGCCACGGTGGACGGGTATAACGGAAGCGCGGTCTCCTTGCCGCTCGAAAGATACCTGAAAGGGAGAGCTCCGCTCCTCATCACGAAGGTGAAAATCCCGAAGCGATTTCATCGAGGGGCCTTCTTTAAATTCAGCAAGGTGAGTTATGACATCGCCACACTCAATCTCGCAGTCGTTTTTAGGATAGAAAGAGAAGCGGACCCGATGGAAAACACGGTGGTGCAAGAGTGCCGGATCACCTGCGGGGCGCGGCCTGGGGTTGCGATCCTGTTACCTCGAACGAGCGAGGCCGTGCAAGGAAAAACCTTTTCGGCCGTTCGCCGCGACCTCTTACCGATCCAAAGCATCGCCGCGCTCGAATCCGAAGTCTCCTCGAGCGCCGAAGTCACGGCCGAGTACCGACAACAGCTGGTGCGCACCTATGTGGAACGTGGGCTCCGCCGTCTGATCGAGAAGTAACGGAAAACTTGCCGAGCAACCCTGAATGAAAGGCATAGGCCATTCGAGATAAGCGAGAATTGGTCTTATATTAACCGGTCTTAGATAGGAAAGACCGCATCCACGAATCGGAAGGTGTTCGTGTCCATCAACCCCAAGTTCGTGATCTTCAGTTCTGGGATGACCTCCAGTTGTACGAAAGATAAGGCCATAAACGGGTTCGCCAGACGGCAGCCCGTTTTTTTTGCGGCGTCCAGCAGTCTTCGGTTTTGCGCGATGACGACTTTGAGAGGTTGATCCGACATCAGTCCCGCCACAGGAAGGGGCAAGCATGCCAGGATCTCTCCGTCCAACGCCACAACCATACCGCCGTTACAGGTGATGACGTGATTGACCGCCAGCGCCATATCGCTATCAGAGGTTCCGGTGACGGAGATATTGTGAGAATCGTGCCCAACGGATAGAGCCAAAGCTCCTCTCTTGATACCGGTACCACTGATAAAGCCCAACGAGAACTGCTTTTCCGGAGTATACCGGTTGATCACCGCGATCTTGGCGATGTCGTGCTCCGAGATATCCGGCTCGCCCTCTTTGACCGTGACTTCGGTCAACCTCTCGTGGGTCACGACCGAGACGCCCGTCACTTCGATACTCCGTATCATCGTACGCTCGGTTTTCAGATTGAAGCCAAAATCCTCCGCCTGGTAATGCGGGCAAAAGATGGTATGCATCACAGTGTCGATCTTGACGAGCGGGTCTGGGAATTTAGCGACACAAACGCCATCTTCCGCGACGATCTGAGAGTCCTTGAATACGATCTTAGGGGAGAAACGCTGCAGGTCTTCAACGACCACCATATCGGCCTTATATCCCGGCGCGATGGCGCCCATACTCCGCAGGTCGTAATGGCGGGCCGTGTTGATCGTGGCGATGCGTATAGCCGTAACCGGATCGACACCCCTCGAGATCACCAGACGAATCATCTCGTCGATGTCTCCCTTCACGATATCTTCCGGGTGCTTGTCGTCGGTGCAGAAAGACAGGAAGGGTTGTGTGACTGGATTGACGATGCTAACCAGGTTTTCGAGGTCTCGCTCGCCAGTGCCGTAGCGCAATAGAACCTGCATCCCTCGGGACAGCTTTTCCATCGCCTCCTCCGGTTGTGTGCTCTCGTGGTCTGAGCGGATAAACGCGGAGATATACGCGTTAAGGTCTTTACCTCGCAGGAGCGGAGCGTGGCCATCGATCTTCTTGTATTTATGTCGAAACAGCTCGATCATCGTGAGCAGCTCTTCCTGGCGATTGAGGATGCCAGGATAATTCATCACCTCACCCAAGCCTAAAACCCGAGGGTACTTCTCTAGAAACCCGATCATATCCATCACGCGCACCTTCGACCCGTTCGTTTCGTAGTCCGTGGCCGGTACGCAAGACGGCAGCATGAAATAGATGTTCATCGGTATGCCTTCGGTGTAATTAATAAAGAACTCGACACCTTTCAAACCGATCACGTTCGCGATCTCGTGAGGATCGGCGATCACCGTCGTTGTCCCTCTGGAAAGGGCCGCTTTCGCAAACTCCCGAGGTTCGAGCATCGTACTTTCGATGTGCATATGGGCGTTGATGAAACCGGGGACGAGATATTGACCGTGCAGGTCGATCGTTTTCTCCCCCCAAGTGTAGTCGCCTACACCAGCTATTCTTTTACGAAAGAGCGCGACATTCGTCTCTTCTATCAGGCCGGAAAAAACGTTGACGACCTTGCAATTCTTAAGGATAACGTCCGCGGGCTTTTCGCTTCTCGCTACCGGTATGATATCGATAATTCTCATAACTCCCCCTTTTTTAAAAAATTGACCGCTCACGGCCTGAATCATTTTGCCCAGTTGGAGTCGGTCTTGGCGAAGATTATATCATACCTGCTAAGCATTTTCGCGTCGACCGTGAGTATCCGACTGGGTGCGCCCTGGGAACACCTGGGAACGCGAGCTTTTAAGTTGGCGTGTCTTTAAAGAAAAACAGGGTTCGCACAGAGAGCACGGAGAGGACAAGCATCGCGGCGTAAGCGCTTTTTCTTTTCGCGACGGCGCGATACGCTTTTGTACGAGGGCATCGCGGCGTAAGCGTTTCTTCTTTTTGCGACGGCGCGATACCCCGGTTTTCGTTTGTTCCGAAGATAAAAAAACATTGGTTCGCACGGAGGGCACAGAGAGCACGGAGAGGACAAGTATCGCGGCGTAAGCGCTTTTTCTTTTCGCGACGGCGCGATACGCTTTTGTACGAGGGCATCGCGGCGTAAGCGTTTCTTCTTTTTGCGACGGCGCGATACCCCGGTTTTCGTTTGTTCCGAAGATAAAAAAACATTGGTTCGCACGGAGGGCACAGAGAGCACGGAGAGGACAAGTATCGCGGCGTAAGCGCTTTTTCTTTTCGCGACGGCGCGATACGCTTTTGTACGAGGGCATCGCGGCGTAAGCGTTTCTTCTTTTTGCGACGGCGCGATACCCCGGTTTTCGTTTGTTCCAAAGATAAAAAAACAATGGTTCGCACGGAGGGCACAGAGAGCACGGAGGAAAAACTGGGAAGGGACAGAGCTCTCGCGGAAAAATAGAAGACATGCCGGACTAAAGTCCGGCGTTCCCAGAAAACAGGGTTCGCACAGAGAACACAGAGAACACGGAGGAAAAACTGGGAAGGGACAGGGCTCTCGCGGAAATAAGAAGAACCTGTCGACTTAAAAGTCGGCGTTGCCCGGAAACCCGTGCCGAACTAAAGCTCGGCGTTCGCAGAGGCGGATTTTTACGCTGCGAACCCTCCCGACATCTTTTCCTCCAAAAAATCAATGACCAGTGACTTGACAAACGGCGTGGATAAACGGTAAAATCTATAATTCAAGCGATTATTTACGAAAGGAATACAAGGCGAAAATTCGCCCGACGGAGGTAAGACTATGGAACTACGCAGTTGGAATCGTATCCGTATGTACGACCTTTCCCAACCGATTAGCCACTTGACGCCCGCTTGGCCTACTTATGAACCTCTTCAAATCAAGTTCTTCAAGAGACTGGCGCCCAATGGCGCGAACGGACAATTACTCACCCACTCCAACCACGTGGGGACCCACTTGGATGGTTCCCTTCATTTCTGCACCCATGGGCGTGACATCGCTTCCATTCCTTTGGACGAGCTTGTCGGTCCAGGCGCGATCGTGGACCTCTCCGACATCGCCGAGGACTACGGCATTTATACCTCCAAAGACATCGAAGAGCGTGTGGAAGTGAGGGAAGGGGATATACTCATCATCAACACCGGGTATCATCGATACGCCTTCGACCAGCCGGAGGCCGACGAAGTCCGCTATATGGTCAAACATCCGGGGCCTACGATGGAGTTCGCGCAGTGGTGCGAAAAGAAACGGATCAAATGGATCGGCGTCGATTGCGGATCGGCAGATCACCCGATGAATACGAAGATACGCGATTGGATGCCCGAAAAGGCGGCCGAATGTGAGGCTTTCTTCCAGAAAAAGTTTGGTCGTTCCCTCGACGACCTCTTTCCGCCCGATCACTATCAATTGATGCACGTGCGCCTTTTCCCTCAAAACATCATCCACGCGGAGAACTTGGGCGGAGAGATCGACCTTCTCCTGAACAAGAGAACGACGATAGGATGCTTCCCCTGGCGTTTTGAAGGTGGCGAGTCGTGTATCTGTCGGATCGTGGCCTTTGACGAAATTTAATCAAGGAGCGTGTTTGGTATGAGAGCTTTCGACCTTTTCAGACCGAAAGATCTTTATCAGGCATTCGATCGTCTTGAGCTCAACGGACACGAAACGATGCTCATGAGCGGGGGCACAGACCTGCTGATCTGGATAAAAAAAGGGTTGGTCTCTCCTAAGGAGGTTGTAGACCTCGGCTCGATTGACAGCCTAAGCCATACCGAACTCAGGGGCAACGATGGGGTTCTCATCGGGACCAACGTGTCCTTGAATCGGATCATCAGCCATCCTGAGATCAAGCGCCATTGCCCCGCGTTGATCGAGGCGTGCGAGGCGCATTCCGACGCCGTGGTTAGGAACAAAGCGACTTTGGTGGGCAACGTTTGCTCTGCCGTCCCTTCCGGGGATACGATCCCGCCCTTGCTCTGCTACGAAGCAGAAGTGATCATCCAAACCTCCTGCTCGAAGCGGCAACTCCCGCTTTCACAGTTTTTGGTCGGCCCGCGTAAAAAAAACCTCTCTAAAACAGAAATCGTCACTCATCTTTGGATTCCTTTTCCAAAGGCCGAGCTGTCCGTTGGCGTTTATCGCCGAGCTTCCAGAAGACGCGCGTTGGATTTGGCCCAAGCGGCGGTCGCCTGCACGGTTTTTTTGCATCAAGGACGGCCGGAGTACCGATTGGCGGTCGGCGCGTTGTCTCCCGTGCCCGTGCGTATTCGCGAGGGTGAGCGAGTCCTCAATGAAACCTACGATATCGACAAGGAGAAGGTCGAGCGGGTCGTGAACTCTGTGCAGAAGGCGATCCGACCGATCACCGACGTTCGAGGAAGCCGCGAATACCGGTTCGCCGTCACCGCCGAATTGGTTCGCGAAAGCCTTTCTCTGTGTCAGACGCGTATTAAAACCGAAGGAGGAGGTCGATAATTATGCCGAAACGCGCTTTGTCCTTTGTTTTAAACGGCGAAAGAGTAGAATGGGAGGTGGAGGCGAGCGACACGCTCCTACGCGCGTTGAGAGAGAACGGCCTCACCAGCGTGAAACGAGGTTGTGAGGAAGGCGAATGCGGAGCCTGCACTGTGGTCATCGACGATGAGGCGCAAAAGTCCTGCCTCGTCCTCGCATTAGAAGTGGAAGGAAAATCTGTCCTCACGACGGAGGGGTTGCCCGCCGCGCCCGGGAAACTGCACCCGATACAACAGGCTTTCGTTGACGAAGGCGCGGTGCAGTGTGGGTTTTGCACGCCCGGTTTCATTATGACCACCTACGCCTTTCTGAAAGCCCATCCAAATCCTACGGACGAAGAGATTCGGCACGCTTTGAGCGGCAACCTGTGCCGATGCACCGGTTACCTCAGTATTATCAAAGCGGTCAAGGCGGCCGCGGCGGCGCTCTCAAACCAATCGGGCGCGGCGGAAGGGGGGAGATGAAGATGTCAGAAAAACGTGTCTTCACGGATACAGGAATTGGGCAGCGAGTCGAACGTAAGTTCGATCGCGAAAAGGTCGCCGGAACTCTACAGTACGCCGATGACCTTCCGTTCGGGAAAGACTTGTTGCACGCGCGAGCGGTCAGAAGCCCTATCGCCAGCGGAAACATCCGTTCTATTGATGCGCGAAAAGCCCTCGCGATTCCAGGCGTTGTGGCAGTAATCACCGGGAAAGACTTCCCCTACCGTTTCGGCTTATATTTAAAAGACCGGACCCCAATCGCGATCGACCGCGTCCGCTACGTAGGAGAACCGGTCGCGCTGGTAGTCGCAACTTCCGAATCAATCGCGGATAGAGCGGCCGAACTTATTCACGTGGACTACCAAGAATTACCAGCAGTTTTCGATATGGAGAAAGCGGCTAACGACACTTCCATTCTGGTCCACCCGGATTTGGAGCATTACGAGAGGGTGTCTTTCATCAACCCGCAGCCGGGCACCAACATAGGCAATTGGTTCAAGATACGTCGCGGAGATATCGAGGAAGCCTTCGCTAAATCCGATTACATCGTGGAAGAGCGGATGGAATGCCCACAGATAGCCCACGGTTTCTTGGAAACGCATTGCTGCGTCGCAAAGCAGGATATGGGGACCGGGGATATCACCGTTTGGAGTAGCGCCCAATCGGTTTTCGCGGTGCGTGAGATACTGGCGGAAGGGTTGGGAATTGATAACAACCGTATCCGTGTAATCGCGCCGCCGATCGGCGGAGGATTTGGCGGGAAAGCGGGGATGACGATCGAAGCCTTGTGCTTAAGCGCGGCGATGAATCCAGCGGTCAAAGGCCGACCGGTCAAGTTATTTATCCCGAGGGAAGAGGTAATGCTTTCCTCCTGGGTAAGGCAAGCCTACATCGCGACGATCAAAATGGGGATCACGAAAGAAGGTAAGATTTTGGGCATTAAGAACGCCTTCTATTTCGACACCGGTATTTCCGCCGAGTACGGCGTCAACCCCGTGCGCAGCGCCGGATATACCTCAACCGGCACATACTATATCCCGAACGTCTGGACCGACAGTTACGCCGTCTACACGAACAAACCTTTCGGGGGAGCTTATCGTGGTTTTGGCTTACCGGAACTGATGAGCGCGATGGAAGTCGTCGTCGATATCGCCGCGAAAAAGATCGGGATGCATCCGGTCGAATTTAGGCTAAAAAACCTCCTTCGGCCGGGATTGCCCACTTGTACAGGCATGCCGATGTCCCCGCACGCGTTGGACAAGATCATCGAAAAGGCGCGCGCAGCGATACGTTTCGACGAAAAAGAGAGTCCCGTTCGCGAAGGGTTCAAGCGTGGGAAAGGGATGGCCTTAGCCATCAAGGCGCCAGCGAAACCGGCGGACGCTGCATCGTCCGCAATCGTCAAGATCAACGCGGACGGCACCGCGGAGGTGCAGGCGGCCACAATGGATATGGGCCAGGGCGCCTATACCGCCTACGCGCAGATGGTCTCCGAAGAGCTCGGCATCCCTTACGATCGAATCAGGTTGGATTACCCGGATTCGGCCACCTCTCCGTACGACTGGCAGACGGTTGCGAGTCGCAGTTGTTGGGCTATGGGCGCGGCGGTTAAAGCGGCGGCGACCGACGCCCGTCAGCAGCTACTGGCATTATACGCGGAGTATTGGCAAGTTGAACCGGAAGATATCGTTCTGAAAAACGGGTTCGTCCTGTGCCAGAAAAAGAATCTTTCCGAGCCTTTCGGCCCGAAGTTGCAGAATGGGTTCCCGATGCCAGACGAAAAGCTCAAAGGCGGCCCGATCATCGGGCGCGGGCGCTTCGTGCCCGCGGATGTCGTTAATCCGGATGCTGAAACGGGCCAATCGCCGAAAAGCGCCGTGCATTTCACCGTGGGCGCAATCGCCATAGACGTGGAAGTGTCGGAGAGCACTGGTGAAGTCGCGGTCAACCGCGTCGTCGCGGGATATGACGTA